>NZ_BAOS01000028.1:300000-485314 GCF_002443295.1 Candidatus Scalindua japonica
AATAAATTTGTCAATTTCCGGAATATCTTTTTTAAACGTCTTTGCATCTCCACCTGTTGCAATAGTATATTCCAAATATCCGTAACTTCTATTTAACTCTTTTACTATGTGGATTATGGAGCCTACAGTACCAAAATAGATTCCCCCCTTGATCGCATCCTCCACATTTTTCCCAATTATTTTTGCAGGTCTTTTTATGTTTACTTCTGGTAAAAGTGCAGTTTGTTTATTCAGAGCATAAGCGCTTGTCCTTATTCCGGGAAGTATCAAACCACCCATAAATTCACCTTTTTGTGATACTACGTCAATGGTTATTGCAGTGCCAAAATCAATAACTATTGTAGATGTTCCAGTGTTTCTATATGCAGCAAGTGCATTTAACACCCTGTCGATACCAACTGTTTGAGGATTTTCAACAAGTATCGGTATCTTAAGTTCTATTTCCCTGCCTATCTTTAGTATTTTCTTTATATGTATTTCTGCCAGAGATTTGTAGAAAACTGATTCTATATCAGGGTTTACTGAGGCTATTATTATGTTTTTGCTTTCATTCAGTAAGGATGGTTTGATAGGGAGTGTAGTAGCTTTTTGATTAATCAAAACTTTATTGTCTATGCGAAAATGTGAAATAAGCTTTTTGTCTGAAAAGCTGCCTACACTAATATTTGTGTTGCCAATATCAACTGCCAGAATCATAAGGATTTAGAATTTTGATGAGATAAGAGTATTAAAATGTTAATCCCTTGTTGGAGATTGCGTCGTAATCATCAGGTAATGAAAGGCGTAAAAGATCCTCTTCGCTTTCCTTATTAATTAAATCTGCTGCAGCCTTAATCAGGTCTTTAACATTATTGCCTGATACTGCCGAAACAAGGTGTACGGGTTTGGATATTTTCTTACTCAGCTCTTCCGCAATTATTTGACTTGTCTCAGTATCTAATATGTCCGATTTGTTTATAGCTACTATTTCTGATTTTTTGCTCAATTTTGAGCTGAAAAGAGCCAGTTCATTCCTGACCAGATTGTATGTCTCCAGAAGATCTGCTGCGGAGATATCGATTAGGTGAACAACGACTCTGGTTCGTTCTATATGCTTTAAAAATGTGTTGCCCAGGCCCGAACCGCTATGTGCTCCTTCTATAAGCCCGGGAATATCCGCAAACACTAATCTTTTGTAATTTTCCAGATCCACGATTCCTAATTGTGGTTGTAAAGTAGTGAACGGATAATCCGCAATTTTAGGCCTTGCAGATGAGATTCTGGAAAGGAATGTAGACTTTCCGGCATTTGGTAAGCCAATTATTCCAACATCTGCAATAAGTTTTAGTTCAAGGCTGAGCCATCGGTCCCGCCCGTTTCTACCTTCTTCTGCAAAACGAGGCGTCTGGTTGGTTGGAGATTTAAAATAGGCATTCCCCCTGCCTCTTCTCCCTCCTCTTGCAATTATTATAGCCTCATCATTTTCTTTTAAATCCTTGATAATCCGTCCTGATTTCAGGTCCTTTATAAGTGTCCCTTTAGGTACGTTAATAACCAGATCTCTTCCGTTCTTGCCATTTTTGTTGCGGTTTTGTCCTTTACCGCCATCTTCAGCAATGAACTTAACTTTTGATGTTATGTCCAATAATGTATCGATTTTTTTATTGGCACGTATGATAACGTCACCACCATTGCCGCCATCGCCGCCATTCGGCCCACCACGAGGAATAAACCTTTCACGACGAAAGCTAACGCAACCATCACCGCCATCACCGCCTTTTACATAAATCTTTACTTCATCTATAAACATAACTTGTTAGATTATATAGTTCTCTTCATTGAGAGTTTTCAGTAAAATACAATGTGCCTCTCTGCCCTTTGTGTTCAACATGAAAATGATGTGGATTATGTTCTTTGTGAAACAACCTGATTATTATTCCAAAAAACATTGAGACATATGGCATGGTTGCTTCCTGTGGGGCTTAGTAACCGTTGTACAGAGGCATGCTGTCAGGAATTAATTTCCAAGACCAGTTCGGCAATAAAAAGTGTATTAACTCCGCTTTTCAAGACAAAAGCTTCTCTACCCTGATTCCACACAACACTCTGGTTTGTATGAAACAATCTATTTTAGTTTCAATAGATAGGCGCAAAGGTATAGCTTCGTATTCTATTCTTCGAGAGAGCCAAAGAGCAGTAATTACCAATAAAATTATTGGAATAAAAAAGTGGACCACTGCTATTCTTTTTATTATACAGGATGTACGCTTACTCTACGGCCAGCTTCAAATGCAACTTTTCCATCTACCTTGGTAAATAACGTATAGTCCTTACCACATCCAACATTTGTACCCGGTTTGAATTTTGTTCCGCATTGTCTAACCAGAATTGAACCTGATCTGACCAATTCGCCACCGTAATGTTTAATGCCTCTGTGTTGCGGGTTACTATCTCTTCCATTTCTAGTCGAACTTTGCCCTTTTTTATGAGCCATCTTTTACTCCTTGATATAATAAAGATTTTTAAAGTATTACTTATGTGTAATAATTTTCATTGATAAGTGTCTATGTCTAAAAAATATAGAAACTTGTCATTCTGAGTGAACGAAGATCTCACTTGTTAGCAAAATAAATAATCATTGCGAGGTTAATGAGACTCTCATGAAGAGATTCGTCAGTCGTTCCTCAGTCAGAATGACATGCTTGCGTGCTAAGTCAGCCCTTAGGCACTAATTTAATTTTCAGGTAACAATTTCCTTTATTTTGATTTTTGTATATTTCTGTCTATGTCCGCGTTTTGTTCTGGAATCCTTACGGCGACGAAATTTCATTACCGTCAGTTTTTTTCCTTTAGTGTGTCCCTGGACTTCAGATATGACTTTTGCATTTTCAACAGTGGGTGCTCCTATTTGTGTTTCTCCATCATTCGATACCATTAATACATCTGTGTGTTCAAGAGTGTCACCTTTTTTTGCGTCTTCCTTAAGATCGATTTCGATACTTTCACCGGGTTCAACCTTGTATTGCTTTCCGCGTTCTTTTATAACGGCATACATTACTCATTTCTCCTTTCAACATTTTCTTAATTTAGTGAGTATTTAAGTTATTTTCTACCATTCTATAATACTATTCAGGTGAATAGTTGAGAACGGCTTTGAAAAAAGTTATCTGGTTGCAATGCGTTTTCCTTCTCCATCTGTACAATAAATTGTTGCATCGCCTGTTTTATGTCCGATTATACCAGTTATGACAATATTCTTTGAGAATTTTTCTTCAAGTTCCGTCAGTTTTTTTCTTTTCTTGTTTAGTAAATATCCTGCAACTATATCGCTTGTAGTAATTTCTATTTTTTGTATTTGAGAATTATTTACCAGTGATTTTATCTGCCGCATCAGGCTCAGGCAGGTACTTTCGAGCGTTTCAGTTTCCCCTGTACCGCCACAATTTTTACAACTTTCATAAATTACCGACTTGAGACTTGGTCTGATACGCTGACGAGTCATTTCGATGATACCAAATCTGGATATTTTTAACATCTTTTTTCTGGCGCGGTCTCTTTTTAGAGATGCTTCTAATGTTTTTTCAACCGCCCGCATATTTTTTTCTTCTTTCATATCTATGAAGTCAACTATTATGACTCCACCGATATCTCTCAACCTGACTTGCCGCGCAATCTCCTTGGCCGCTTTCAGGTTTGTTTTAAGCGCTGTTTTTTCCGGATCACTTTCCTCTCTGTATTTACCACTATTTACATCTATAGCGACTAATGCTTCGGTTTGTTCAATTACAATGGAGCCACCTCTTGAGAGACGGACTTCCCTTTTGTTTATTTTTTCTATTTCGCGCTCAATATTATACTTATGAAACAGTGGTTCATGGTCATTGTATAGTTTCAGTTTCTTTACACAACTGGGCATTATTAAACGCAGGAAATATCTTATCTTTTTAAAGACCGCTTCAGAATCAATGATTATTTCATTAATATCAGTCGAAAATATATCACGAATCGTGCGAATTACCAAATCGCTTTCCTGGTAGATTGTAGATGGTATTTCAGCCTTCTTATCTTTGTTCTCAATAACCTTCCACAGCCTGCGGAGATAATTAAAATCTCTTAGAAGTTCCCGCTTTGTTTGATGTTCTCCTGCTGTTCTTACGATAAGACCCAGATTTGGGGGTGGTTTTAATTCTTCGATAATCTGCTTTAATCTTGCTCTTTCGTTTTCATCAATAATTTTTCGCGAAACACCAATACGGGTTGATTCCGGTGTAAGTACCAGAAACCTTCCGGGAATGCTGATATTTGTTGTTAAACTTGGTCCTTTGTTACCGATGCCCTCTTTGATTATCTGTACAAGTATTTCCTGGTCCGGGCTTATTAGAGACTTGATCCTGGATCTGCTCTCTTTTGTTTTTGTTTCAGTCTTCTCGGTATTTTCTGATTGTTCTTCGCTATTTCCGTTATTGTTACGACTGTTCTTCACGTCTGATACGTGGAGGAACCCGTTCCTGGAAATACCGATATTTACAAATGCAGCCTCTATACTTGGTTCTATGTTGACAATACGACCTTTATATATATTTCCCGCGACTTGCTCGCGAGAGAAACGTTCAATATATAATTCTTCTAGAACCCCGTCTTCCAGGATTGCTATTCTGCTTTCCTCGGGCTCTACAACATTTATTAACATTCTCTTCTTCATTACATGCATTCCTTTGCTTGTGCCAACGGTCGCTTCAGGAGAAGAGATTTACTCTTTTTCTAACTATTTCTGAAATTTCGTAGTCTATGCCAGCTTTAAGTCCTAAATGTAGTAATACTTCGTCAGGTCGAGCCATTCCTTCAGGTGTCATCTTAAGGTCCAAATCAATAGATTGTGAATTAGTTGTAATTCTGTTTATTGACGGGCGGATGTTAAAGGCCTGTTTCTTTCCTTTTCTTAGTGTATTTAGTACATTTTTGGATAAAAGTTCGTCTGTTTTCCCTGCTTCAGGCATTTTTCCATTTTTTGGTTTTACCACGTAAGTTACGTCTTTAACCGTAGATTTTACATGACTTGGAACCGGTTCGACCGAAGTAACTTGTATATTTTCTGGAAGTTGCTTTTTCAGCCTTGTTTCTATATCAGAAACTTCCATCTCCTCACAGAGTTCCATTTCCAGTTTCTCGTCGATACCTTTGATTCCAACCGGCAGAGCTAAAGGGTAGGCAATTTTAGGTCTTGGATTAAACCCTTCAGACATTTTGACAGAAATACTTGCTCTACGAATTGCCCTTTCGAAAAGCTTCATTAAGTTATGATGAGAGATAAATCTCAAACTTCCCTGTTTCAAAAATTTAACTTGAATTCTCAAGATATTGCCAAACAATTTATTTAGAAAATATTTATCAACCTATTTATTTTATTAGACTTAGAAAGATTCTAGTATCAATTATGTGATATGTCAACAGTATTTTCAAATTTGGTGAACTTACAAAATTATGAAAAAAAAGCTGGCAGAAATCGAACATTGATCTTAATAGACTAACTCCGGAATAATTTCTCGAACAATATTTTTAAGGTACTCTAACGTTTGTGCAGGATCGTTGAAGGAGCAAACAGTTTCTGCAGCTTCCTTTGCTCTTTCATAAGTAACTGACCTGATAATTTTCTTTACTTCCGGTATTATCATTGCCGGAGCAACGCTAAATTCTCTTAGTCCGAGCCCTAACAATAGTATAGTGTATTCAATTTCTCCGCCCATTTCTCCGCAAATGCCAATTTTTATATTATTTTTCTCAGCAGCATCTATGGTAATCTTCAGTAATTTTAAAATTGCCGGGTGTGCCGGGGAATAGAGGTGGGCAACTTTTTCGTTGCTTCTGTCTACGGCCATAGTGTATTGAATAAGATCATTTGTTCCTATGCTGAAGAAATCAACTTCTTTTGCCAGGTCATCTGCCACCATAGCGGCAGAGGGTACTTCGATCATAACTCCAATTTCTATTTTTTCATTAAATTCTATTCCTTCTTGATCCAGCTCTTCCATCACCTCTTTCACAATATCCTTTGCCTTTCGCAACTCCTGTAAAGAAGAAATTAATGGGAACATTATTTTTGCGTTGCCTAATGCGGAGGCCTTTAAGATTGCCCTGAGTTGTGACTTAAAAACGTTTGGATGTTCCAGGCAGTAACGAATAGATCTACAACCCAAGAATGGATTAAGTTCGGTATTGCTATTTGAGGGGAAGAATTTGTCTCCGCCCAGATCAACGGTCCTGATAATTAACGGTTTGTCTCCCAACTCTTTTATTGATTGTGAATACGCTTCAAAATGTTCTTCTTCAGTTGGTGTTTGATTGCTGCCGAGAAACAAAAATTCTGTTCTATACAAACCTATGCCGGTAGCGCCCTGGTTTAAACTTGGGCCAATATCGCGAGGGAATTCGATATTACCTAAAATCATGATCTCTCTACCATCTAATGTAACGGCAGGCAAGTCTTTAAGCTCGGAGGTGATTCTTTTTTCGAAAACATGGAAGTCTTTTTCTATTAGTTGGTATTCTTTGGTGGTTTCTTCGTCCGGTCGTACAATTACATTTCCCCTATTGCCATCTATAATGACACGGTCTCCGCCAAAAATATCAACCGTCGCTGTTTCCAGGCCAACTACAGCGGGAATTCCCAAAGCCCTGGCAACTATTGCGGCATGAGAGTTTCTGCTGCCAACGTCGGTTACAAATCCACGTACTTTTGTGGTGTCTAAAGATGCTATTTGAGAAGGACTGAGGTCATGTGCGACAACGACAACTTCTTCTGTAAGGTTTTTAAGCTCTTCCTTTTTCTCTCCTAAAAGATTCCTTAAGAGTCTTTTTTCTATATCATATATATCCGCTACTCTTGCTGAGAGATAAGGATCATCAATGCTTTCAAACTTTTTTATGTATACACGTAAGACTAATGTCACAGCATATTCTGCGCTGAATTTATGTTGTTCTACTTTTTCACTAAACTCCCGCAGCAATAGTTTGTCTTGAAGCATTAATTTATGGGTAGCAAAGATAGAACCAATTTGCGAACCTAAATTTTTGGAAACACTGTTTTCCAGTGCTTCAATTTCTTTCCATGCATCTGTGGTTGCTTCTTCCAGTCGGGATATTTCTTTAGCGATTTCGTCTTCTTTGATCAGGTGGCGTGGAATTCGATAGCCTTCACTTTCCAGAACGAACGCATCTTTTATTACTACACCCGGAGAAACGGCAATGCCTTTTCGCGTCTCCATATTGTCTTCGTTAAATCTGTCGTTTACAAGGCCTTCTAATGCGTCTAAAGCGATTTCCTTATCTTCCCCGTCCGCAGTTATTAATAATTCGGTTCCCCTCTTTGCGCCCAGCGTTAGAAGGTCAATAATACTTTTTCCGTTTACTTCTTCTTTATTTTTTGTTTTTACAAAAATCTCTGAGTTAAATTTACTAGCCATTTCTGCAAAACGTGTAGCAGGTCTTGCATGTAGTCCATTTGTATTTATTATCTTTGTTCTGCGTTTTATAAGCATTGGTTTGTCTGGTTAAAAGATGGATTGCTTTATTCAGAGTTTGCCTCATCAACTTCCTTTAAAATATCAACCATTTCCGGTTTATCAGATGCATTTTTTACGAAATTGCGAAAATCAGAGTTTCTAATTACAGATGAGATTTTTTCGAGAGCGGCGAGATGTACATCTGTTGAATCATTTGGTGATAGTAACAGAAAGAACAGGTACACAGGTTCGCCGTCAAGTGCATCAAAATCAACACCTTTCAACGAACGGGCAAACGCGCCTGTTATTTTTGAAATACTTTTATGTTTAGTATGAGGCACCGCCACTCCCTTGCCTATTCCAGTGCTTCCCACTTTTTCTCTCTTTATGAGTGCACTCATTATATCATCTAGTTCATCTTCGTTAATCTTGTTCAGATCTTTTAATATGTTGACCATTTCCCGTATGACAGATTCTTTATCGGTGGATTGCAAATCGTCTATTACCGCTTCTTCCTCTATAAAATCGATTATTTTCATTTGCGCTCTTTGTAAAAAAATTAATTGAAAAAATAAAACCTGGATGCAAAAAAAAGCATTAAAAAGAAATGTAATTACTTCAACAGGCTGCTTAATAGTTGGTAAAACTACTCACCCCTCATCTTCTTCTTCCTCAATTGGAGCTTCTCCTTTTCTGCTTCTTCTGGGTTGTTTCAGTTTTTCTTTTTGCTTGATAATTTGTTTTTCCAGTTTGTCCATTACAAGGTCTATTGCAGCATACATATCAGCATCTATCGCCTCTGCAACAAGCGTAGCCCTTGCGGCAGAACATATTGCTTCCACTATGTTGTTATTCCCTTCTATTTTCAGGGTATATTGTATCTTGTTAATTTTGCTTGAATATTTAGTGAGTTTTGAAGCTTTCTTGTTTATGTAGTTTTTGATTGCTTCTGTAGCGTCCAGATGCCTTGAGTGTATGATAATCTCCAAATCCTGTTTCCTTTCTTATCTAGAGAATATAGACTGATAATTAGTTGTTCTGCTTAAGCAAAAAGCCAAGTTGCAATGATACTTTCTTTGTTTAATGTAGTCAAGCGATTAATGCTATTTTGTTAAGGCTTATGTTAATAATGTCTTATATAGATATGCAGGACCAATTGTATGTTTGTGCTAACAGTCGTTTATTACATGTTTGATCTAGCAAGCGCTATTAGAAATACTTTGCTTGTTCCCGTATTTTTCAGGCTTTTTGCACATTCTGAGGCGGTTATTCCCGTTGTTAAAACATCGTCTACCAGAAGAACATTTTTTTTAATAAATATCTCAGGGTTTTTAATTTTAAATGCATCTTTAACATTTTTCTGTCGCTGTGAACGTGAGAGTTGGGTTTGAGATAAAGTGTTTTTGACGCGATGCAGGTTGTTTATAGAGATTGGTATAGACAATTTTTTGCTTATTTCTTTCGCCATTAACTCAGACTGGTTAAAGCCCCTTTCCTGCTTCTTTTTCCAGTGAAGTGGTACCGGTACAATAAGGTCGATTTCTCCAATAACTTCTTGATGTAAGAGGTTTACCAGTAACGATGCTAAAGGAGTTGCCAGGTACATATGTTTCTTGTATTTGAACTGATGTATAAGGGGTCTGACAGGCTCTGTGTTGTCTGATACAAAAAAACTCTTTTCTAGCCTTAAATCGGTGTTTTTACACTCATTGCACCCTTTACTGGAAAAAGTCATACCTGGTCCTGATTTTGAACCACATTTACCACAGCGTTTTACTTCTGTTTTCTTTATTGTTTCCAGGCAGTGGTTACATATATAGGTATTTTGTTCTCCATAAAGACTCTTGTCACAGGCAAAACAGTGTCGTGGGTACAAAATATCCAAAAGCCCGGACAGTATATCTCGTATTGCCGATATCAAAAACAGTTTATTTTCTTGATGCAATTCTGGCATGGTTTTATAATACTTCAGGATTTAATTTTTGAAACAAAATTTTGTTACAGATCTCTTTAATTTTAAATATGTGGATTATTAAAAATTATTTAAAAAGAATCATTGTTTTTATGGTGGTTTTTTGTCTGTTACTCGGCTGTGCACGCAGGGATGATGAGCACTACAACAGATTGGGGGTTAACTACCTTAAAAATGGACAGCATAATTATGCAATTGATGCTTTTAAAAAGGCGATTAAGCTTAGCCCATCCAGTGTAGAGGCCCATTTTAATCTGGGACGGGCATTAAAAAGGAAGGGTATGGATATACAGGCCCAGTCCGAATTTTCTATTTCTCGCAGGCTCAATCCGAACAAATTTAATGAGTATGTAAAGTTATACAGAGAAAAAATAGATCAGGACCTTACCGATACACAAAAATACAGCGAGTTGGGAAGCGCTTATGCTGAGAAAGGGATGATCGACGATGCGATTAATGCCTACAAAAAGTCAATTGAGATGGAACCGGACAATGCACAAGCGCATTACTGCCTTGGAACATTGTATGCAATGAAAGGAAAGTATAGCGATGCTGCGGATGAGTACTGGATGGCAGTGGAAATTGACCCCAAGATGTCAGAGGCCCACTATAATCTTGGTTTGTCCTATTTCAGACAGGGTATGTTCGATAAGGCTATTAAGGAATACCAGACAACGTTAAATCTTCTTCCCGAGAGGCATAAGAAAAAGAGGGCCGGTGTCCATTACAAACTTGGAATGGCTTATGAAGGTAATAAGGTGTTTGATGATGCGATGCGCGAATTAAGAAAAGCGATTAAACTAATGCCTAAAGACGCCAGAATCCACTATCAGCTAAGCGTAGTATACAAAAAAGCCGGTTTATTCGAAAAGGCGGAGAAGGAAGAAAAAATATATGATAAGTTGAGGAAAGGTAAGACGCACCACTGATATCCAGGTAAAGACAATGTAGTAGGTATTATTTGGTACGGTAGATTTAAAAATTTGGTGGAGCAATATATAAAACTTAAATAGCGAATACTCCAAATGACACGAAGGTAAAAAATTTAAAAGTCGTACTATTTTTTGTTGCATTGTAACTGGCTTTTTATAGAATTCAAACAATATTAACTATTTCGACATATGTATCTTGAGTTTTAAATAATTCTGAAAAAGGATTTTGTTTTTTTCAGATTCTCATAACGTTTTTGCTATTTCTTCCTTTTCTTGGCTGTGGCTAGTTGTTGTAAGGTAATAATTATATTACGATTTGAATGGTAATTAATTGCTGACATTTTTGTTGGGTACAAACTATCATAATCTCGGTCTTAAAAAATGATTTTAAAGGGTTTTTTAAAAGAGTTAAATTTTCTGTAGTCGGATTGCTCGGTTCTAATCTGGCCAGGATCTTATTTAGTACGGTTACGATTGATGAAAAACCAAGAGGATATCCTGAACAACTTAAACGTGAGGGCAAAAATGTAATATACGCTTTTTGGCACTCCTTTATGCTTATTCCTGGATATGTTGTCAGAGGTTTGGGGGTTAAGGTATTGATAAGCCGCCACACAGATGGAGAATACATTGCACATATTTCCCAACAGTTGGGTTTTGAAATAGTAAGAGGTTCTACAACAAGGGGGGGGGTGGAGGCGCTGTTGAAAATGATTAAAGAAGTGAAGGATACATCATTCATTATTACTCCGGATGGCCCAAAAGGTCCGAGGTTTGTAGTTAAACCAGGAGTGATTTTTTTGGGGCAGAAAACAGGCTTGCCAATTGTCCCTGTTTCTCTGGGGTTATCAAGCTACTGGGAATTGCCGAGCTGGGACAAATTTCGAATTCCAAAACCGTTTTCAAAAGCTACGATCATATATGGTAAACCAATACATATACCATTAAAGCTTAACAGGTCTGAGATTGAAGAATGCCGAGTACAATTAGAAAAAAAGTTGAATGAAATAACTGCTGAATCAAGACAACTTGTCAAAAATTAAATTTCCATATAATACTATTCTTTGTAAAATTAGGGCATTGCCAGGAAATTAAAATTTTCATTTAGACAATCACAAAGTCAACTTCTCTTTTCAACAGGTCAATTTTTGTGATCTTTACGTTAACAACATCTCCGAAGCTATAAACTTTACCTCTCCTTGTGCCTATCAGTGAGAGTTTTTTTTTGTCAAGTTCGTAAAAATCATCTGTGAGTGTACGGATATGTACAAGACCGTCCAGTTGGAACTCGTCTATTTGTACAAAGAGGCCGTATTCCTGGATGCCGGTAATAACACCCTCCATTACCTTATCAGCATGTTCTTCCATGTGCCTGAGCAGTTTTAGTTTTATTATTTCACGTTCGGCATCTTCGGCTCTTTTTTCAGTGGTTGAACAATGCTTTGCCCAACCGGTAATTTTTTCGTCCCATGCAGCTTTTACTCTCCCGGATTTCAGTTCTCCTTTAAAGAACAAGTCTAAAAGCCTGTGTAAGATCAGATCAGGATAACGGCGTATGGGGGATGTAAAGTGTGCATAGTGTTCCAGCCCGAGTGCAAAGTGAGATGACTGGGTGGTAGAGTACTCGGCTTTCCTCATTGATCTGAGCAGCATGAGGTTGATTATGTAGCTTTCAGGTTGGCCGGATATTTCATTCAGGAAGGCCTGTAGTTTTTTTTGTTAAAAGGGTCTACTCTCTTGTTTTTAAAATTGAAAATAAATTCAGCAAAATCGTGCATCTCATCTTCTTCAGGCTCAGGGTGACTTCGGTTTACTGATGGAAGATTTTTTTGATGCATAAACATTGCTGTAGCCTGATTTGCCGCAATCATAAACTCTTCAATTATTATGTGTGAAATATCCCGTGTAGTTTTTTCTATCGTATCAATCTTACCGTCTTCGCCAACTTTTATGTTAATCTCCGGCAGGTTTAGTTCAAGTGCGCCCTCCTCCATACGGATTTTATAGAGTAGCTTTGCAAGTTTGCCTGCTTCAAGTAACAGGGTTGTTATAGGGTCTGTATCATCCTCGTCGCTTTCCATTAATATCTTAGTCGCAAGATTGTAGGTAAATCTTTTTTTTACATTTATAACGGTATGTTTGATCTCGGAGTTTACCAGTCTGCCATCTTCAGAATAGGTAAAAAATATACTTTTTGTCAGCCTCTCTTCACCCTCTTTCAGGCTGCAAATGCCATTTGATAATACCTCGGGAAGCATTGGTATGACTGTGCCGGGAAGATATACACTGGTGCCTCTCTTTCGCGCTTCCTTATCGATCGAAGAATCCTCATTTACATAATAAGAGACATCTGCGATATGAACACCAAGAAGCCAATTCCCTTTTTTATCTTTCTTCAGGGAGATTGCGTCGTCAAAGTCCTTTGCGCCTTCAGGGTCTATTGTTATGATCAATTCATCACGGAGGTCTACTCTTGTGCCGATTTCGGCAGGGCTGATAGGCTCTTGAAAATCGCGTGCTTCAGCAATGGTGTTTTTGTTGAATTCAAAAGGCAGCTTAAACTGGTGTATGATGGACTTGATATCAACCGCCGGTTCGCCGTCTTTACCCAAAATCTCTACTATTGTGCCTTCTGCATTAAGGTGGCGAGTCGGCCATTGATCGATCCTGGCGATAACCTTGTCACCATGTTCAACGTCTTTTGTCTCTTCCATTGAGACATAAATATCTCTGGGTAATTTTGAGTTATCCGGCGCTACATAATTGAAATGTCTGCTTTTCTTGAGTGTTCCGACAACCGTTTCGTTTTCACGGTGTAAAACACGTACTATCTTGCCGACATTTCTCTCTTTTTTTCTTTGTCTTCTTCCTTTTTTTTCTTTTTTGTAGAAGGTAACCTGACAACAACTATGTCGCCGTGCATGGCGCTTCCCAAGCCTTCTGAATCTACATAAATATCATCAGAAATACCTTCCTTTGCGGGAACAACAAATCCATAACCTTTCTGATTACCATCCAGAATGCCTATTAACAAGTTTGCTTTTTTAGGGTTTGCGTATTGTTCCTTTTTAATCCGAACAATTTCCCCTTTTAGTTCAAGCTCTTTTAAGAGGTTACAAAATTGTTGATATTGCGAATCGTCTATTTTGAAGTGCCCGGCAAGTGCTGATGCGTCCATAGGGCTGTATTTTCTACTGTATATGAACTGTATAATTTTTTTTGCGTCAACCATTATTAACTAATCCTTGATAAAAGAAAATTTCTGAATATAATCCATATTACAATTCAACTTACCGTAAAGGCGTTGAGGACGCAAAGAAAAAAGTGAATAAGAAATTATCTTTCGCAACAAAATTCCGAAGTTTTATAAAAACTTCCACCATTTCCTTTCTTAAAAAACAGTACTTTGCGAGCCTTGCACCTGGTGCGGTGAATTACTACTAATTCAGTGTTTATAGAAAGGGAGTATATGGAAGAAATTTTAGAAATAGCGTCAAAATTAGGCGCTGCCATTGTAAGCCATAATAGATATAAAACGTTTAAGGACGCCGAAGAACAGTTAAAAAACGACGATGAAGCAAAGGAAATTTCAGAAGAATTGGAAAAACAGAGTAAAAAGGTCTCTGCGCTTGACACCGATTAAGTTCTGTTGAGGTTGAGGTAATAATTGCGCTACAACCTATCGAAGGAAACGAAATATGGTATGATTTAAGTCATGGAAGCGGTGGTTGAATTAACAAATTTGAATATTGGAAATGTGCTTGCGCATAACGATGAGCTGCGTTGACATCTCAAATCTGTAGAACAGCAGATCATGCTACTCGAAGAAAAGATTTTCTACCTCCTTTATCTTCCTTTCACTTGTTGGTCTGAGCGTTTTGATAAGCGCCAGCAATTGCTGTTCGGTAACGAGGATGCTGCTTGTGAGGTTGAACCTGCAACCGAAACTAAGGTACCTGAGCACACCAGAAAGACTGGTGGTCGACGTGTCCCTCCCCAGCATCTTCCGCGTGTTCGCGTGGAGCATGATCTGCTGGAAGAAGAGAAACAGTGTTCCTGTGGTTCTTGCCTGAATCGAATAGGAGAAGAGGTTTCATTTCAGTACGACGTGATTCCCGCCAGGTTTCAAGTAATAGAGAACATTAAGTTCAAGTACAGTTGCTCTAACTCCAAGTGCAAGCAACCGCCAATAACTGCACAACAAAGTCCACCGGCTCCTTTGCCTCGAACCCAAGCATCACCAGGTGTTCTTGCCTGGGTTGGTTCGAGCAAATTTGCTGATGGTCTTCCGCTAAACCGTATAGCTTCTATTGCTGGAAAACGTTTTGGCGTACCGTTCACCAGTACCACATTGGCAGACTGGATGATCAAAGGTGCAGAGCAAATTATTTCTCCTCTGGTAGCTACCATGGAAAATGCGCTTGATGGACATGACTATCTTCACATTGATGAAACCACCCTTCAGTTCTGAGCGAAGAAGACGAACTGCTAAACAGAAGTCCTATATCTGGTGTCGTGTTACTGGCGGTAACGATACCCCGATTGTACTTATGCACTACAGTCCCAGCCGTGCAGGAGCTGTAGCCAGCAAACTGTGGGAAGGGTTCAGTGGTTTTTTGCAAACCGATGGTTACGCTGGTTATGGGGCATCAGCCTCGCGTCCTAATGTATCCAGTTGGGATGCTGGGCACATGTTCGTCGTAAGTTTGATGTTGCAAGAAAAGCCAGTTCGCCAGGCGCTGCCAATATTGCCCGGCAAGGCATGGAGTTGATCAGAGAACTCTACTACCTTGACAATCAAGAAAAAGAGAAACCACCGGATCAACGAAAGAGATATAGACAAGAGGTAGTTAAGTCTTGCTTGGATAAGATCCGTTCCTGGATTAATAGAAATCAGGTGCAGGCGTTTAGCTATGGAGGTTTGCTGTCGAATGCATTTACCTACATTAACAACCAATGGTCAAAACTAACAGTTTTCGTGGAAGACGGACGCCTGCAACTGGACAACAACAATGCGGAACGTCATATCCGGCCTATTGCGACGGGTAGAAAGGTGTGGTTGTTTGCACAAAGCGAGGCCGGTGCAAGGGCAACTGCAACTTGGTATTCGCTGGTTGAAACTGCAAGGGCTAATGGATTAGAGCCTTACTGGTATCTTCGAAAGGTTTTCGAAGAGATGCCAATGTATTTACGAGATCGAAAACCAGTAAATGATGAGGACCCCGGGAAACAGGATTACAAGGAAGAGGAGCCAATCGAAAGATCTGATGAATTGGAAAAACACAGTAAAAAGGTCTATGCGCTTGAGAAGGAGTTAAAGCCTGTTGAGGTTGAGGATAAAAAGAGGCTCCAGCAATTAAAGGAAAAAGCAGCATCTAATCAATCCATACAAAATTTTTTAAAAGTTCAAGTTGATTACGTTGAATTAATGACAAAGGTCAATAAGTGTATAGAAGCGGAACTGACATCTAAAAAAAGTCAGAATGAATAATATTAAATATAATTATGAGATTTTTTAAATAATTTTCTTTCCAGCATCCTGTTGTAATTAGTCCAATTATCATTGGGATCCTTATCATTTAAAATTGCCTTGTTAAAAGCGTGTATTTTTGCGTCTATATTGTCCAGGTAATGGAGTGCAAGGGCCTCTAATGTCATCGGAAGTTTTGGCGAGCCCCATTCGTATTCTCCGTGGTGACTCAAGATCAAATGCCTTAATAGATCTAACAAAGTTTTGGGAAAACCGTCTATCTGCTTCGCTCTCTCTTCGACCATGAGTACGCCTGATATCAGGTGTCCTATGAGTTGGCCTTCGTCTGAATAATGAAAGTTTCTTTCATAACAGAGTTCACTGATCTTGCCTATGTCGTGAAGTATTATCCCGCAGATTAACAAATCTCTGTTTAAACCGGGATATAGTGGAGCGATAATATCTCCCAACTTTGCAACCGATAAAGTATGCTCTAGTAAACCACCAAGGAAAGCGTGGTGGTATTGTACTGCTGCCGGCGCTGAGCAGAAACGCTTGCAAAAGTCCTTGTCGCTAAAGAAAAGAGCGAGAAGGTCTTTTAAATGAGGCTGTTTGATTGAGCTGACAATTTGTTTTAACTCAGAAAACATTTTGTTTACATCCTGTTCTGTACTTGGTAGATAATCTTCAAGTTGTATATCTTCCTGGCTGGTCTTTAAAATCTGTTTTATGATTAACTGAATTTTATTCTGGTAGATCTCTGTTCTGCCCTTAATTCTTAAGAATGTGTCATCACCAAGAGATTCAAAAAATGGTGTGCTTGCGTCCCACATCCTCGCATCAATCGTTCCTGTACGATCAGATAACTGGGCCTGGATATATAAGCTACCGTTCTTTGTGGTCCTTAAATCTTTGTTCTGAACTAAAAAGATATCGTCAATTGTAGTCCCGCCATTAAGTTGTGAAATAAACTTTCTTATCATTCTGTACTCCAGTATGTATTGTTGTGATGAGGGTAACCGCTCTTGTTGTGTATAGTCTGCCTTAAGCATTGTTAGTAAAAAGTGTAGAACAGTTTTCATGTAATATTACACTTTTTGTGATTTTACGTGCCTTTTTCTTAAAGTCAAGACAATATGCATTTTGGTAAAATTATCATTGTATTTTACTTTGCAAAATGGGATATTTTGTGTGTGATGGTTGAAGAGTCGATACAAAAAGGGGGGATTTATAAATTGGTTATTGAGCTTTCTAAGAATAAGGAAATCAAGATTGGCAAGCTTGGTACATTTGTTTTTCCTAAAGGTTATTATGTTTATACGGGGAGTGCTCAAAATGGTCTTGAGAAAAGGATAAACAGGCACCTTTCTAGTGATAAGAAATTTCATTGGCACATTGATTATCTTTTGGCTTATGCGAAGGTTATAAATGTGCTCACATATGTTGGTAAAAAGGATGAGTGTAGAATAAATAGTATGACAGGGCAAAAAAAAAGTGCGACCCGGATTGTGAAGAAGTTTGGATCTTCAGACTGTGATTGTGTAACACATCTCTATTACTTTAAAAATATTCCAACAGATTTTACTGATTCATGTTGAATAAATATCATTAGTTGAAAATAAAGTATATAGTCAAGGAAATAAATCAGGTTGATAGTATCGATGGATTATTACAAAAACCTTGAATGTAATAGGTGTTTTTGATACCATTTTCCATAATTATGTCAAATAAACAGATAAGCGTAGTCTTCAAATGGGGTTAAATGAAGATAATTATTAAGGTGTTTTATACCATATATGCGTGGATTATAAATGTTACATTATGGTCTGCCGGTTATTCTGTTTCATTAATTTCTACACTAGGCATTAAAGAAAAAGAGGCTAAATATAACTCTATAGAACGCATATTTACGCAGATTTCATTCAGGCTTTTAGGAATAAATTTTGATGTTAAAGGTGTTGAAAATATTCCGGATGATGAGCCTGTAATATTTGTTTCGAATCATCAGAGCTTTATGGACATTAAGCTGTCAATAGCCGCTATTCCCAGAAATTTCAGCTTTATTTCTAAGGACATTCTTTTCAAAATACCGATACTTGGAAAATACATGAAAACTTCAGGCCATATTGGTATTCGTAGAGACGAAGAGAGAAATGCTTACGGGACCTTGAATGAAGTCATAAAAAAACTTGATGGTGGTAAGTCAATAATTTTTTTTCCCGAGGGTACAAGAAGTGAAAATGGAGAGCTTGGAAAGTTTAAGAGAGGTATTTCGTTGATTATCCTGAAGTCGGGCAGGAGGGTAATACCAACGGCTATTATAGGGAGTCGAGGGTATTTGCCGAAAAGCAGTATTCTCAGTAATCCTGAACACCGGGATATTGGGTTTAGATTTGGTAAACCGCTTAAGTTCCCGAAGGTAGAGAAAGAAGACAGGGCGCTTTCGAAGGATGTAGTGGCAAAAGTAAGATCCGAAGTTTCAAAACTTCTTTATAATTAAATTGAAATAAAATGAGTCCTCAACAAATAGCACTATTTATTGCGGCGGCAGTATCTATATGGGTGTATATGGATGCAAAGAAAAACAACTATAGTACGCAAATGTCTATAGGATGGATGTTGGGTGTTTTTATGCTTATGATAGTGTTCTTGCCTTTTTACTTGATTGTAAGAGCAAAACGTGCAAGACGTCCTGTAGTGTCAACATCCTGTGTATATTGCAGTAAGGACTATTTCGGCAATCCAAACTATTGTCCGCACTGTGGGCACCTGGTTCGCAAGGTATAGCGAATAAGGTGTTTATTATGGGTAGGTATAAGGACTTTGCTGATGGTAAAAAGGTTCAAGCATTGACAAAAAAATTGTTTTAAAAAAATAGTGCTAAATCCGTAAAAAATTTATAATCAGATTAACCCACCCGTTAGTATGGATGGCCATAATTATTGTTGCAAAATTTCTACTTCTCCATATCACATTGTGTAGTGTCCTGGAAAGAGGTTGTTCTTTTTGATACTGCATTGCCTTTGCGTTTTTACAAAACGTCTTTTTTCAGCCTTAGGAAACTCTCGGCCTGGTGGTTACATTGGGTTGATCTTTAAAAACTATACATTGCCTGAAATAATTTTCTATATTCCTGATGACTACGGTGTTGTGCGTGTCGCTATCAACAGGTATGCGGGGTTAAATAAGTCTTCTCTATTTATTTTTTTAATTGTTTTCTATCTGCTGTTTTTTTGTTTGGAGGAATTGTTTTAAATGGACTTCCTTTGTCTATATTTTACTGGTGGAGGTCAAGAAAGTATCGTTTTGTTACACAAGATATGAGACGGCTTTTTTAAAAATATACAAAATATAGTGTTTTTTGCTTGACAATATATTGTGATTTGTTAAATTACGCACGCAGGTGACTGCTTGTCGGAATTAAATATTTAGTTTTGCTGACAGGTTAAAGTGTCAGCAAATCAATAGTAACTTTTAATTACGTAATTTTTTTAAATTAATCATAATTGGGAATGTGAGAGAAGGTGAAAAATGGTAGTAAAAAAAGCAGTGGCCAAGAGGAAACCTGCAGCTAAGAAAAAGTGTGCAACAAGAAAACCGGCGGCTAAGAAAAAAATAGCAGCTAAGAAAAGATAAGCATTGCGAAAAATATTTAAATTTATCAGGAGATATTGTGAAGTATATTTACACGGCACCAGATTGTCCGAAGTGCGAATCATTAAAGGAAAGTTATAAGATGCAAAGCATTGAATTTGTCGAGAGAGATGCGGAAAGACTTAAAAACCCAGCGCACGATCGAGATGATATAGATATTGAAGCGTTTGTTCAGCTTTCGATGCAAAACATGGTCTTACCTGTAGAAATCGATAAATAGAAATAAAAAACCTATTCCCGTTAAGAAATTTTTTCTGTGTCTGCTTTTGGGAACTGATAAGCGCTCTATAGTATTAGCATGCAATCTCCATAGCTGTAGAACCTATAGCTGTGGCTTATAGCTTCTTCGTAAGAAGTAGCGATGTTTTCCCGTCCTGCAAAGGCAGACACAAGTAGAAGTAACGTTGACCTCTGCAGGTGGAAGTTCGTTATCAATGAGTCTGTAAGTTTAAACTTGTATGGTGGATATATAAACAAATTGGTCCATCCTGAATTTTTTCCTGTTGTTTGATTTTTTGCTATTGTTTCCAGAGCTCTACACGTTGTTGTTCCAGTTGCAATAATTCTTTTGCCATGTGACTTTGCTTTATTTATGGTATCTATTGCTTCTTCAGGAATATTATAAAACTCTTTGTGTATAGTATGTTGTCTGAAATCTTCTTTATGTATGGGTTTGAATGTTCCTAAACCAACATGTAAAGTTATGTAAACTATGTTTATTCCTTTGCAAGTTATTTCTTCCAGTAGTTTTGATGTGAAGTGAAGGCCAGCGGTGGGCGCAGCAATTGCTCCTGTTGTTTTTGCATAAATTGTTTGATAGCGTTCTTCGTCATGTATTCCATGCGATTTGTTATTTGAATCTCTCTTTATATATGGTGGTAGTGGCATGCGGCCGGAACTTTCGATCATTTTTATAAATTTTTCTCTGTCCTCAGATCTAATTATCCAACTCCCTGTCTCATTTCGCCATAAAATCTGTCCTTTTACGCCGTTATCAAAATTGAGGACTTCATTTTCTTTTAGTCTATGATTTGATTGTAAAAGAACTTCCCATGTATTCTCTTCAAGCTCTTTTATAATAAGACCCTCTACTTTGCCACCTGTTGTTCTGGTGCCATGAATCCTTGCGGGGGACACTTTAGTGTCATTCAGGACTAAAACATCTCCACAATTTAAATATTCAATAATTTCATGAAATTTTCTGTGCTCAATTCTAGAGCTTTTCTTATGAAGTACAAGCAGGCGTGATTCATCTCTTTTTGTTATTGGGTATTGAGCGATAAGATTCTTTGGAAGATCATAATCGTAGTTGCTGGTTTTGTAGGGAGTCGTATTCATAATTTAATATTTAGAAATTTCAAAGTTGATAATCTTTCGATTCCTCCTTCCATGCCAGATCGAACGGGGAGGCGAAGGATAATTCTTGTCGTAATAGCGACCTGACTTATTACTTAAAAATGGTTATTTTTAGCAAAAAAAATATTATGTATTGTTATACAATATGTTGTTGCCTTTTTCAAATAAACATTATATATGGCAAGAAGGGTGGGAATTTAAAAACTAAATGTAAAGATTTTCAAAATAAAGACTTGACAAAGGTGAAAAATGGTGTATTTTCCACATAAATGGTGAGAGGTGGGTAAGAGTGGGGAATTAATAAATGGCCATATTTACTGGAAAACATCTACATACTATTGACGATAAAAACCGATTAGCCATACCTTCTTCGATACGAAAATGTATTGATGAAGAATCAGAGGGTAGTGGGTTTTTCGTAACACCAGGTCTGGATAAATGCCTTGCGCTTTATTCGCCGCTTCATTTCAAAGAAATTTCAGAAAAATACCATGCACAAGTGTCTACAAATAGAAAAGCCCGGAATTTTCAGCGCCATTTTTTTTCAAACTCAAAAAAAGTTGATTGTGACAAACAGGGAAGAATTATCATTCCTCCAATGCACATGAACTATGCCGGTCTTAATAAGGACGTCATTATTGTCGGAGTAATGGACAAGATAGAGATATGGGACTCAAAATGTTGGGATGAAGTTGAAGCAGAAAACAGCGAGAGCTTTGAACAAGACGCAGAGGATCTCTTTTGTCTGGGGTCTCTCCCAAGCTTATAACAAGAAAACCGTTTTGTAGGATTTTAAGTAATGGAAAAAATTGGAATTAATGATTTCTCTTGATGCTGACCTTTCGCCGCATAGACCTGTTATGCTTGATGAGGCTATAAGTTTTATTAAGCCGGGTAATGGCGACATTATAGTTGATGCTACAATTGGTGCAGGAGGGCATAGTTGTGAAATATTAAAGAAAATCAAACCTGATGGGCGTCTTATTGGAATAGATAAAGATGCTGAGATACTGAAGATATCAGGTAAATTTCTATCAAAGATAAGTGATTGTTACGAACTGTATCAAGCTGATTTCGATGATTTAGGCTGTGTGCTTGAAAAATTAAGGATTAGTAAGGTCAATGGTATTCTGCTTGACCTGGGAGTTTCTTCATTGCAATTGGATTCTCCGGATCGTGGTTTTAGCTTTAGCAAAGAAGGACCTTTAGATATGAGAATGGATAGAACACAGGGTATAACTGCTGAAGATTTGCTAAAAAGACTTTCTGAAAGAGAAATGGCAGATATTTTCTGGAGATATGGTGAGGAGAGAAGATCCAGGCGTATTGCAAGGGCAATTATGCAGGAGAAGAAACGTGGTGTTGGTATAAAGACAACGACACAATTAGCAAAAATCGTTGAAAAAGCTCTGTACATTCCCGGAAAATATCAAAAGCAAAGAAGGATTCATCCTGCCACTCGTGTATTTCAGGCATTACGAATAGTTGTTAATGAGGAGCTAAAAAGCCTGGAGCATTTTCTAAATAATATCTATGAGTTTCTAACCAGTGGGTCGAGAATTGTTGTAATATCGTTTCATTCTCTTGAGGATCGGCTAGTAAAAATGGCTTTTCGTAAAGAGCAAAATATATCGCGCCTGGAAATTCTGACAAAAAAACCTCTTGTTCCTCTCGATTCTGAGATCAGAGAAAACCCCAGATCCAGAAGCGCTAAACTTCGAGCAGCAGAAAGGACATAACCTATGAAAGTTTGCAGATACGGTTGTATACTCGTCGTTATTTTAATTATGGCAATCTTTACTATGTCGGAAGGTTCGAGAAAAATACAGATTGGATACGATATTACCAGAATGGAATATGAGCTGGCGAGATTGTCAGAAGAGAGCAAAAAGTTGAAATTCAAATCAAATGAATTAAAAAAACCAGAGAAGATATCTATGAAGGTGAAAAATATGAAACTTGATCTGAGTGTTCAACAGGATGAGGATATTGCCGTAGCAAAAGAATCTCATAAGCATTTAGATAAGAAGCTGGAACACAAGATAGAGGCTTAAATTTTTCAAATTTCTAACTCATATAGTTGTTAAGTTAAATAAAATGCAAAAATCAGAAACGATTCCAAAGAGTTTTAAAATAAGGGCAAATATCTTGTGTATCTGTATATTTGTAATTTTTGCAGCCCTTCTCTATCAACTGATTCGTATACAGCTTTTTGATCATAAAAAATATTCTACTTTAGCGTTTTCACAGCAATTTAAAAAACAGGGTATTCCTACAAGAAGGGGGAATGTTTTTGACAGAAGAGGAAAGCCTCTGGCAAAATCAATTCAAGTAAGCTCTGTTTTTGCGGATCCTTTGTCGATAGAGGATACAGGTAAAACTGCTAAGGTTTTATCAAATGTGTTGGGCCTCAAGAAGGCAGATGTTGTTAATTTGTTAAACAAGAAGAAAAGGTTTGTCTGGATAAAAAGAAGAATATCGGATGAACAGGCGGATGTGGTAAGTCAGTTTAATCTTAAAGGTATTGGCTTAAGGCAAGAACACAAAAGGGTCTATCCATATGAAACACTCTGTTCTCAGGTCTTAGGTTTTACCGATGTAGATGAAAATGGAATTGAAGGTATAGAAAAATCCCTTAATCATATTTTTTCCGGAAGTAAAGGTTCAAAGGTAGTAGAAAAAGATGGTTTCCAGCATCAATTTGCCACTTTAAAGGAAAAAACGGTCTCCGCAAAATATGGAAATAGTGTCTATCTAACTATTGATTGTGAGGTTCAGAAAATAGTTGAGGAGGAGCTTGAGAAAGCATGTCAACAGTGGAACCCGAACTCCGCTATTGCTATTGCAATGGACCCTTCTACAGGAGAGGTGTTAGCAATGGCTAATTACCCTACATTTGATCCAAATTTTGTTTGTGATTCAAAAGCGGAAGAGAGGCGTAACAGGGCAATAACTGATTGCTTTGAACCGGGCTCATTGATTAAACCCTTAATTGTAAGTGCCGCACTGGATAGTGGTCTGGTGAAAGAGGATGAAATACTTTTCTGTTATAACGGTGCATATCCAGTAAATGGTGGAAGGAGAGTAATTAGAGACTCTCATTCTTACGGTAATTTAAGTGTAGCTGAGATCATAGTTCATTCGAGCAATATAGGGATGGCACAATTAGGGCAGAGAATAAAGAAGGATAAATTACATAGATATTTGGATGATTTTGCTTTTGGTAAAAAAACAGGAATATCATTACCAGGTGAAGCCAAAGGTATTGTGTGGCCGGTTAAACGATGGTCAGTTGATTCAGAAATGTCTATTTCCTACGGGTATGAGACAACCGTAACTCCAATACAGATGGTGACCGCCTTCTGTTCCATTGCTAATGGTGGAACGTTATTGAAACCGCGAATAATCAGTAAGATAACTGACTATTCAGGTAAAAGGGTGAAAAAAAAATATGATACTCCTCGACGAATCAGGAGAGTAATCTCTCCGGAGATTGCGAGGAAAGTAATGTCTCCAATCCTTGAGGATGTTGTAAATGAAGGTACCGGTAAAAAAGCAAATCTTTCTATGTATAGGGTCGCCGGTAAGACAGGAACGGCTCAGAAATTAATAATGGTTGGTGATGAAATGGAATATTCTAAAAAACACCACATTGGTTCATTTGTAGGGTTTGCGCCTGCGGAGGAACCAAAAATCTGTGTTTTGGTGTCATTAAATGAACCCAAAAAGAAAGATGATAAATATATATACTATGGTGGTTCTGTAGCCGCGCCTGCAGTAAGTAAAATTATAGAAAAAACTCTTAATTATATGGAATTTGGTCCGCAATATGTGCAGTTAGCTCAAAAATAATTTTAGTGGGGAGTAACCTTATTACGAAGGGAGGTGGTATATGGTCAAAAATGCTGGAAGGTAGGTACATCAGTGGGTGATGTATTGATACCCTATGCTGCTCCAATTTTTTGGGGACAGTATAGGGTATCGTTTTTAATTTTTATACTATTATTTTAAAAGGAGAATCCCATGACAACTAAAGAATTAGAGAAACGTAATTTTCTCACTTGGTATAAATATTCTGATAAAAAAGAGTTGGGAAATTCAAAAGAGAAAAACCATGAAGTATGGGAAAGATTGTATAGTGAATGTTCAAATGAAATAGAAGTGATAAACAGAACAAAACAGATGTATGAATCCGTCTCACAACATGAATTAGGTATACAGAAATTTGATCTCTCTTTAAAAATTTCAATATAGTAACTATGGTTTTTTAATGAAATTAAGTACGTTGGTTCACCATTTGAACTCTGTGGAAACATACAACTTTTGTAA
Organism: Candidatus Scalindua japonica; assembly: GCF_002443295.1. NCBI lineage: Bacteria > Pseudomonadati > Planctomycetota > Candidatus Brocadiia > Candidatus Brocadiales > Candidatus Scalinduaceae > Candidatus Scalindua > Candidatus Scalindua japonica. The sequence continues at coordinate 325,192 of NZ_BAOS01000028.1, forward strand.
TACAGATATTACAGGCATTGCCAATGATTCCAGAAAAATAAGGCCTGGTTATCTCTATGTCGCAATTAAGGGATATAAGACGGACGGGCATAATTTCATTAAAGAATCTATTGAATGCGGCGCGCAGGCAATCGTTAGTGAGGAAGTCTTTCCTCTTAATGCAAAGATTCCTCATATAATTGTACGTAACGCTAGAAAAGCGCTCTCCTCTTTGAGTTGTTGTTTCTATAACAACCCATCTCAAAAAATTAATGTTGTTGGTGTAACGGGAACAAATGGTAAAACTACTACTACATTTCTAACAAAATCTATAATTGAAAAAGCAGGATACGAGACAGGATTAATCGGTACTATTAATTATCAAATAGGAAGAAATGTAGTACCTGCGCAGGAGACAACTCCTGAATCAGTTGAGCTACAAAGGCTCATCGCGGAAATGGCAGCAGCAAAGATGAGATTTGCAGTCATGGAAGTATCTTCCCACTCTGCTATGCAGTATAGAATTGAGAATGTTAATTTTAAAACTGCTGTTTTTACCAATATAAGTGCAGAACACATGGATTATCATAAAACAATCTCAAATTATTTAAATGCCAAGGTAGAGTTGTTTAAGAATTTAAAAAAAGACTCTTTTGCTGTACTAAATGCAGATGACAAGTATAGTGAATATTTTGCCGATAGAACAAGAGCTAAAATCTTATGGTATGGAATTAAGAATAATGCTGACATTAAAGCGGATATAGGTAAAGAATCTACAAGTAATATTATGATTATGTTAAATTATGCGGGAAGAGAAATGGATGTGAAAATACCCTTTGTGGGTTTACACAATGTTTACAATGTACTTGCCTCGGCTGCAAGTGCAGTTTCTCTTGGATTTGAACTTGATGCCATAAAATCCGGTATCGAAACCGCCCCTGTTATCCCAGGGAGGTTAGAGAACGTACCTTGTGACCTTGGTTTCAGGGTTGTTGTTGACTATGCCCATACTCCTCATGCTCTGGAAACAGTACTGCACGCATTAAGGAATCTGGTAAAAGGTAGAGTGCTTCTTGTTTTTGGTTGTGGAGGTGATAGGGATAAAGAAAAACGTCCGGAGATGGGAAGAATAGCTGATGAAAACTCTGATATTTTCTGGATCACAAATGATAACCCTCGTTCAGAGGACCCTGTAAATATTATAGATGATATCACTGTGGGAATAAAGTCAGGCCGAGCGTTACATATTCAAACAGATAGATATAAAGCAATAGAAGAAGCTCTTTCTGAGGCAAAAGATGATGATCTGCTGCTTATTGCCGGAAAGGGACATGAAAAATATCAAATAATCAAAGATACCATAATCCCTTTCGATGACAGAGTGGTGGCGATGAAGATACTTTCTGAGAAATCTGATAAAAAGAGTTGTAAATAACAATATTGTTGTACTCTGGTTCCTGTGCCTTTTTTAATGTTCTTATTTGAGAGATAAGTAAATGATGACAAAAAGGCTGAAGATAATTACTATTCTAAATTGCATCTACATAATGCTGAGTTTGTTTTATCCATCATTGACGTTTGGTAATGACCGACCAGGCCAATCATCACCTCTGCCAACTCTTTCTGAGGAGCCTGAACGAGCAGGTAGGAATATTTTGCCTGGAATACCGGATACAACGGAATATTTCTGTTCAGATACATTTTCAAAACCTGCGTATAAACCAGTACCTGATGAGTATCCATATCCTGATAATAATGGTAACTTACTTGACAACTTCATGTATAAGGATTGGTGTGAAAAAACGTTTGACAATGGAAAAGATATATATGAAGCATACAAGGATATAGCTTTCAATATAAAATATACTCCGGAACAGGTAAAGACTGATATCTGGCAGACTCCATGCGAAACCGGTAACTCAAAAAAAGGTGATTGTGAGGATGCCGTATTTCTTTTTTTATCACATTTTTCCTCAATACATAATAACGCCAGAGTTCAATGGGGGTGGGTAATCGACAAAGGCAGTAGGTTTGGGAGGGCACATGTATGGTCTGAACTCACTGGTAAAGCGGGGCGGCAATATATTGTAGAAGGTTTCTCTAAAGGCTGGGATGGAATAATACCGTTGGAAATAGTTGAACAAACCGAATTTAGAAAAACAATATTTACAATTACACACTCAGAGTTCTGTAGATTGTCCCGTCTGGTTTCCAAACCTGATAGTTGGCAGGCATACCAATCTATAATAGATTTATGTACGTCAGCTAATTTTATAGAATCTTATTCCAGAAATTTAAATATTTCGCAAGTCATGGATTCGTGCTTAAATCCGGATTATGGGTTAATTGAATACCTTCTGGATATACAAATAAAGTCATATAAAGATACGATTTCCAATAGATATTCAACCAGACCCAACGTGTCACCCGCTAAAGAAAAAGAAATATCTAACATTTTCAGAAAACTTCACGAGCTTTTTCTAAGATGTCAAAAACAAAAGGAAGAATTTGACCCAAACTTGCAAACTACCTGGTAGAAGTTTAATTAATACCGGCTTAAAAAATCTAAATTGTAGACAATAAGAAAAGTGAATAATATAGAAGTTTCTGATATCTTACAATCAACCTGTGGGAAGTTATTACTGGGTATTCCGGAATCACGCATAACAGGAGTATCAACTGACTCAAGGGGTACAAAAAATGGAGAAATATTTTTTGCCCTCAAGGGTGATAATTATGATGGCCACAAATTTATCAAGCAGGCTATTTCTAATGGTGCTATCGGTGCAGTGATATCAAGTAACCAAGAAGCCATTTATTTATTACTTCAAGAATGTAATGAATGTATTTTAATAGAAGTTGAAGATACATTAAAAGCCTTAGGCGACTTTGCAAAGTTATATCGTAATAGATTGAGGACAAATTTTATTGCTGTGACAGGCAGTAATGGCAAAACAACTACAAAAGATATGATTTATCATGTTCTTAGAAATTTTAACAGCGTTACCAGATCCAGGAAAAGTTTCAATAATTTTATTGGTGTACCGTTAACAATTTTTGAGACGGATATTACCCATGAATTTTGTGTTGTCGAGATGGGTACAAATGCTCCTGGCGAAATTAGAAGGTTATCTGAAATCATATTTCCTGATTTTACTGTCCTAACCAATATATCACACTCGCATCTTGAAGGTCTTGGCAGTATTGAAGGAGTTACAAATGAGAAAGCAGAATTTATCGGAAATATGGCTGAAAATGGGATTTTAATTGCGAATGCAGATGATCACAGGTGTAAACAGATTGCAAACCGTTTTAACGGAAAGGTTATCAGCTTTGGTTTTAATCAAAGCGCTGATATAAAAGCGTCGAACGTTAAACGTAATAATTCAGGTTTTGTTTTTAAGGTAAACAGCGCTAATATTGTCAAATTGCCTGTTTTAGGCAGGCACAATGTCTATAATGCCCTGGCTGTCATGGCTATGTGTAATGCCGTTGGTATTAGTTTGGAAGATATATGTGACAAATTCATTGATTTCGAACCTCCTCCTATGCGGATGGAGAAAAGGATTTACGGTAATATAGTGGTAATAAATGATGGATATAATTCAAACCCTTCGTCCATGTCTGCGGCATTAGAAGAATTCTCTCAATTAACTGTACCGGGAAGAAGGGTACTTGTTTGTGGGGATATGCTGGAGCTGGGTGATTTTGCGGAAAGTCTGCATAGAGAAATTGGTGCGATGATTGTCAGCGCTGATATTGATGTCCTGTTTACAGTCGGCTCTTTTTCCCGCTTTGTAGCAGAAGAAGCAATTGCCAATGGTATGCCGGAAGAGAGAATTCAAAGTCATGAGACCTCGGAAGATGCATCTTCTTACGTTACTTCACAATTAAGAAAAAATGATACCGTACTGATAAAAGGTTCAAGAGGAATGAAGCTTGAGAATGTTGCGCGTAAGATCGAGAGCTATTTCTCAAAGAAAAATGAAAAAAGTTCAGCGTTGTTGAACCTGGTCTGAGACCATAGAATTATCAAGTAGGTTTTCTTAGTATAACATGTGTTTTGGAGAAAAATATTGTTCTATAATCTGATTTATCCTCTTCATGATTATTTTCAGGGTCTTGAGATAATAAGATTTATATCATTTAGAGCTGGTCTTGCTGCTTTAACTGCGTTTTTAGTAAGTTTGCTGGTAGGATCACAAGTTATAAAAATGCTTAAAAGAGGTAAAGTTTCGGAGGATACTTCTAAAACAGATTCTGAAATCTTAAAAGACCTTCATAGTGAGAAAAAAGATGTTCCCACCATGGGCGGCATTATCATATTGATTGCAATAATTATTTCGACCTTACTCTGGTGTAATATTTTTAATATATATGTTTTGTTGGTCCTGTTTACGGCTGTCTGGCTTGGCATTCTTGGTTTTTTTGATGATTATATAAAACTGACACAAAAGCATGCTCCCGGTTTAACCAGTGCATCCAAACTCTTCTTTCAATGTGGATTGGGGCTGATAATTGGTTTAATATTATATTTTCATTTCAAGAATATTGATGAAGGTACAAAACTTGTAATACCATTCTTCAAAGAAGTCAGACCTGATCTTGGAGCGTTTTATGTTTTGATGGTAATGTTTTTCGTAGTAGGTATGTCAAATGCTGTCAATATTGCTGATGGCCTTGACGGATTGGCAATTGGATGTACGGTAATCGCTGGCCTTGCCTTAACTTTAATTACCTACATTGTAGGGAGGATTGACTTTAGTAGCTATTTACAGGTCCCTTATATTGCGGGCGCCGGTGAATTAAGTATTTTCTGCTCTGCATTGGTGGGTGCTGGACTGGGCTTTATGTGGTTTAATTGCTTTCCGGCTCAGGCATTTATGGGCGATGTAGGTTCATTGCCGCTGGGTGGTATACTTGGAGTCGTGGCTATTATTGTGAAGCAGGAGCTTCTTATCTTTTTCATAGGAAGTATATTTATCATCGAATCTGTTTCAGTCTTATTACAGGTATGTGTCTATAAAATCTCAGGTAAGAGACTGTTTCTGTGCGCGCCAATACATCACCACTTTCAATTTAAAGGTTGGGAGGAGACCAAAGTCACAATGAGATTTTTTATAATTGCCGCAATAATGGCGCTGTTTAGTTTGATAACATTAAAATTATGAATGTATTTAGAAATCAACACGCATACGGAAGAGAGATGCAACCTGCGCAGGCTGCGGGTTTCAGCTTTGATGCTATACGTCGTTTAGATCCGGCAAATGTCATAATGTACCTTGTTACGACCTTACTTGTAATAGGAATAATTATGATATACAGTACAAGTTCTGCAAAAATTGTTGATAGCGCTCATTCAATGAATACCACTTTTCTGAGGCATGTTATGTGGGTAGCTATTGCAGTAATAGGTATGCTGATCACGATGAGGCTTGATTATCATTATCTACAAAAATACGGTATGGTGATTTTTGCAATCGCCTTTATTGGGCTGATTGTTGTGCTTATTCCAAAATTCGGCACAGTAACTTATGGTGCCCGCAGGTGGATCAGGTTTGGAAGCTATTTTGGTTATCAACCATCAGAATTTGCTAAACTTGCGATGATAATTTTTATGTCTGGGTATATTACGAAAAACCGGGAAAAAATGTCTACTTTTGCAAGAGGCTTTGTGGTCCCGATTGTATTGATAGGTGTTGTTTCCCTGCTTATTCTAAAAGAGCCGGATTTTGGTACGGCTATGTTTATATCAATGATCTCATTCGTTTTGATAATGGCGGGAGGTACTAGAATAATTTATGTAATCTTTACAATGATTGCTTCAATTCCTCATCTTTATCAGATTATGCACAACATCCCAAAGTATCGACACAACAGACTGTTGGCGTTTCTTGATCCCTGGCAAGACCCTGCAGGAATTGGTTATCAAATTATTCAATCCTGGATTGCGCTTGGTTCCGGGGGGGTGGCTGGACTGGGGTTGGGAGAGAGTCGGCAGAAACTGTTTTTCCTGCCGATGAGTGATAATGATTTTGTCTTTTCGATAATAGGTGAGGAATTCGGATTTATAGGAACAGCATGTGTTGTTATTATGTTTGCAGTATTAACGTGGCAGGGTATAAGGATTTGTAAATCTACACTGGACCCATTTGGCTTTTTCCTTTCATTAGGCATAACTGTTTCACTTGCCTTACAGGCAGCTATAAATATAGCGGTTGTTACCGGATCAATACCGACAAAGGGACTTCCATTACCGTTTATCAGTACGGGAGGCTCATCAATACTATTGTCTATGTTAGGTATAGGAATACTTTTAAATATTGCCAAACAATCAGGAAGATCTGATGCTTCGGCAAGTAACGGTGGGAGTAATAGGAGTATTGATATTTGAATGTTGTCTTTGCTGGCGGAGGTACGGGTGGGCATTTAATGGCAGGCCTCAGTATAGCACAGGAAATTTCATCCAGGCTTCCCGGTGCGCAAATAATTTTCTTTGGTACAAATAAAAAAACCGAGGCAGGATATATAGGAAAGAGTGGCTATGAGTTTAAGCAGATTACGGCATGTAAGCTAACATCGTTTATTCGTTTGCCACTCTTTTTCTTTGTCTCTCTAATCGGGATAATACACTCGTTAGTTAATCTATTAAGAATCAGGCCTGACATAATCATTGGTTTGGGTGGTTACGGTTCCGTATTACCTGTGGTTGCAGCGTATATCACTGGTGTTCCAATTGTTTTGATTGAACAAAATGTTATACCGGGAAGGGCCAATATAAAAATGGCAAGGTGGGCGGATGCAGTTTTGTGCCACTGGGAAAGTTCAAAAAAACGGTTTAAAAGGGGACGCGTCATAGTTACCGGTGTGCCAATAAGGAACGATATTATAGAGCACAAGATGCAGGGGGAAGACAATCCGTTTGGGCTTGGTTTTCAAAAAAAGACGTTATTGATAATGGGTGGCAGCCAGGGTGCTCAGGCTATAAACAAAGTAATGTTACAAAGTATTCCAAGACTTCAGGAATTAGTTCCGGGTTTACAAGTTATACATTTGACCGGAAAATATGGGTGTCAGGAAACAAAGGAAGCTTATAATGGTATGGGGATAAGTTCCTTTGTTTCTGAGTTTTATAATGATATAGGTGCTGCCTATAGATTGTCAGACCTGGTTATCAGCCGTTCAGGTGCAAATACGATTGCAGAGATTACAGCCGTAGGCGTTCCGGTAATCCTGATACCTTATCCGTATGCTACAGACAATCATCAATACTGGAATGCTTATGAATTGTCCAGTGCCGGAGGGGCTATAATTATTAAACAGGAGGAATTAACCTCTGAAAGAGTAATCAAGCTAGTGTCTGATTTGTTAATAAACGATGAAAAGCTGAATAATATGAAGAAAATAAATAAAGGTTTAAGGAAACTTTTTGCTGCAGAAAGGGTTGTTGATCAGATTTATCATGTGATTGAAGAGAAAAAGGCAAAGAAGAAATTGTTTAGCTTTGTCCATCATGTTTAGTGGTTAGAAAAAAATAAGCACGTTTTTTAAAGAAAAGAGTGAAACTTATTTCAAAAGAATATTTTCAGGAAACAGATAGCCATAATAATAATTTCGATCTTATTGATTATGGTAGTGATAATGGAAAATCTGTTTACTTCATTGGTATTGGTGGCGCGGGGATGAGCGCCATAGCAAAGATATTAATAAATGAGGGCTATATTGTCTCTGGATCAGATATGGAGTGTTCTCCTGCAACATATGAGCTTGGGGAATTAGGTGTCAGGATTAATACAAAACAGAATGGAGAAGGCCTTGGTCAAGATACAAATCTGGTGATAACTTCAGCAGCTATCCACGAAAACAATCCGGATCTTAAAAAAGCAAGATCGCTGGGTTTGAGGGTTGTTAAATATTCTGAATTCCTGGGCTCTTTAATGAAGAGAAAATATGGGATTGCTATTAGCGGTACCCATGGTAAAACAACAACAACTGCAATGATTTCCACAATATTAAAAAAGACCGGGCATGAACCTTCTTTTGTAATCGGTGGTAATGTGACAGATATCGGGGGTAATTCTTCTAATGGCAAAGGAGGTTATTTTGTAGCTGAGGCATGTGAATATGATAGGACGTTTCTAAATCTGACACCACAGATAGGTGTAATCACTAATATTGAAGAAGATCATCTGGATTATTATAAAGATATTGATGGGATTACAGACGCTTTTACAGAGTTTGTCTCTCTGGTTCCGGAAGACGGGTTGCTCGTTATAAGCCATGATGATATAAATGTAAGGAAAGTTGTAAAGGATGCGAGGTGCAAGGTTGAAAGTTACTCAATTACTACAGTATCTGATTTTTTCAATAAGGTTACTATTGCCGGGAAGAGAGATTTAAAGACTTATTCCAGTGGTGAAAGAATTAATTGTGAGCCAGGTGCAACATGGCTTGCCGTAGTGACTTATTCTGATAAGGTAGTAAATCATTTCATTGTTTTTAAGAAATCGGAATATTTTGGTGACTTTTGCCTTAAAACACCAGGATTACACAATGTTTCAAATGCGCTTGCTGCAATCTCGGTATGTAATTACTTAGGTTTAAACGGAAAAACCATAAAAAGAGCGTTGGCATCATTTAATGGTGTAAATCGACGTTTTCAAACCAGCAGTAGTAAAAACGGCATTACAATTATTGATGATTTTGCTCATCACCCGACAGCAATCAAAACAACGTTGGCAACTGCAAGGGAGATCTATCCTTTACAACGTATTTGGTGCGTGTTCCAGCCGCATCAACATAATCGTACAAAACTTCTTTTGAGAGACTTTGCCACCGCTCTCACACTCGCCGACAAGGTAATCATTGCTGATATTTATGCTGCAAGAGATTCGGGTATAGCAAGAGAGACCGTCAGCTCACAGGATCTTAAACATGAATTGCAGGCAATGGGCGGTGATGTGGTGTGTATAAAAAATATTTCTGAGATTATCGATAGTTTACGTTTAAGTGTGAAAAGAGATGATATTATCATGGTCCTTGGTGCTGGTGATATCTGGAAAGTTACCAATAGTTTGAAAAATACTCCTGAGTGTAAAATATGATTAGCAGCCCTGACATTATTAACGAAATATTCAGATACGATGTTCCTCTCCGAAAATATACTTCCTTCAAGACTGGGGGAACGGCTGAGATATTTGTAGAACCGTTAGGCACTTCAGAGCTTAAGAAGGTACTCCAGTTCTGTAAAGATGAGCAGAAAAAGGTATATATCTTTGGGAAAGGTACCAACCTCCTTATTAACGATAATGGTGTAAAAGGTGTAGTGATACATTTAGGAGGCATAAATTTTAAAAATGTAGAAAGAGACGGTAGATATGTGCTGTCCGGGGCAGGTGTAAACCTTCCTAAACTTATTCGCACGGTGGCCTTAAGTGGATTTGGAGGGCTGGAGGTGCTGGCGGGAATCCCCGGTACTGTTGGAGGCGCTGTAATGATGAATGCGGGAGGGAAACACGGTAACATAAGTGATACTGTTAGCGCATTGACTACAATGACCCTTGACGGCGATATAATAAAGTATAAGCGTAAAGATGTAGGGTTTGAATATCGTAGGTGTAATCTAAAAAAACAAATAGTAGTTGAAGTGGAATTTCTGTTAAATGAATCTAAGATAGAAGCAGTTCTTGAGAGAATGGATGAGATTTATCATGAAAAACAGGAAACACAACCTTTGGGAACGTTTAATGCTGGAAGTATATTTAAAAATACATCGGAATATAAGGCGGCAGAACTTATTGATATGGCAAATCTCAAAGGTATGAAGGTGGGAAACGCTATTGTTTCTGAAAAACATGCAAATTTCATTGTTAACACCGGGAATGCTACCAGTAGTGATGTGATTGAACTTATAAGGATTATTAAAGAAACCGTCAAGAATAAATATAAGGTTTCTCTGGAAGAAGAAATACATATTTGGTAATTATCTAAATGTTATAATAATTAATTGAGAGACGCAGTAAATCTAAGAATTTAGTTAAAGATACAAGGAAGATATATCATCCTTGTTGACTGAAAATTTTAAAATAATTAGTTCGAAAACCTGAAAATAGTGAATTTTTGTGAACAACTACCGATAATTTCTTATATACAAGCTGGTTCTCTTACATTTACTGTTTTCTAATGGGAATTTCACTGAAATGTATGGATATGCGGCATATTAGTGAATACTTACGAATTTAGTATTGAACTTAAGTTTATTGGATTTTCCTGATGAATAAAAAAAATTAGAGAAAACTGAAAAAACTTGGAAAAACTATTAGGCGGTAATTTATCATTCTCTTCACATAAAAAATAAGGAGGTTTTTTACATAATGTTTGAGACTGAAAATATATTGGGGATTGTTGTGGCAGACAAGTATGGAATTATAAAGTCTGTCAGTCCTGGCAATGGAAACTTACCTTCCAGCTTGATTGGTATGAAGTGGTATGATGCTTTTCCGATACCGGATAAAGAAATCAATATTGTAGAAAAAAGAAGTCCTGAGGTTTTCAGATTATGCGAATCCGGGAAAAAGTTGTCGGTATTTCCTTCTTATGATAAAGAAGGAAGTTTTTTTGGATTTCATATTTTAGTAGAAAAAAACTGTGAAGGAGAGCGCTACTCACAGTTTTTGAATAAAGTATTGTGTTTGGGAAAGATTGTTCCGGGGATTGCCCATGAGATTAATAATCCGCTGTCGTATGTATCAGGATGGTTACAGATGTTTCTTGATAAAGCACAAGATACTGATCCCCAAAAAAAAACCTATGAGACTCTTATCTGTGAGTTTGAACGTATTGCAAACTTGGCGAATAGCTTACTGGATTTTACAAGGCAAACAGCAAGGCCAAAGAAAATTTTTGATATAAACGATGTAATTGAAGATGTAATTACTATGGTTGGATACACAATGAAAAATGAAAATGTTGAGATAATAAAAAATTTGGCATCTTCTGAGATAGAAGTCTATGGAGAAAGTGACAAACTGAAACAGGTTTTTATAAATGTAATACAAAATGCAAGGGACGCTATGCCTGATGGAGGAACTATATGTATAAATACAAATATTTTTCAGGATGATTTATACATGGTACAGTTTAGTGATACAGGATGTGGTATAATCAAAGATCAATTAAACGAGATATTTTGTTCATCTTATACGTCTAAAGCCGATGGTAATGGGTCCGGATTAGGGCTTCCAGTGTGTAAAACTATTATTGAAGAATTTGGTGGGGCAATCGATCTTGAAAGCAAAATAGGCGAAGGGACGGTTGTTTCAATTAAGTTGCCAAATTGTTCTGCTAAACAAAATGAACATTACTGAAACGTCGATCAATTATAAAATTTTAGCTGTATTCAGAGATGATGAAAATTTAAGGGCAGCTATCAAACTCTTTGAAAATCAAGGATACGATTTTTCTTCGGAAACATGCATCTTTCAAGCGATTGCGGCAGTTACAGAAAGGAAAGTCGATGCCATTATCCTTGATATAGATGATTTAAGTTTAAAAGATTTGGAGTTTCTTGATGTTGTAAAAAAGATTAATCCAAATCTATATATTTTGATTTCTTTTTGTAATTCTAATAGGGAAAAGGCTCTTAAATATCTAGAACGAGGTGCTGATTGTTATATTCTGAAACCTTTTTATATAAGTGAATTATGTGCCATTGTACATAAATTTTCAGAAAGGGTTAGTCAAAACGGAAACTGTTTACAGGAATCATCAGAAACAGACAAATCAATAGAGCATCTTGCTTTGAGAATTGCGCAGGAAATCAATAACCCACTAACTACTATCAGTGGTCAGCTGCAATTACGTTTATCAAAAATGGAAAATAGTAATCCTGATTATCATATTTTTGAAACCCTAGAAGAAGAAGCCCAGCGAATTGCTGAAACGGTAAAATCTTTAATAACCTTTGCCCAACTGGGAGAGCCTGATAAGGAAGTTTTAAATATTAACGATATAATTGAAGATATAATATGTTCTATTAAGGATACGTGGCAGGAGAGGGATATCCGGATAGTTGAATCACTTGACAAAAATTTGCCTGCGATTAAGGCAGATAAAGATCAAATGACTTTGGCTTGCAAAAACATAATTAGTAATTCAAGGAAGGCAATTCATGGAAAAGGTTATTTGAAAATTGTTACAAATATGGGAATTGATAATAACATTAATATTACTTTTTATGATTCGGGCAGAGGAATTCCATCCGGCTCAGTTGAAAGGGTTTTTGATCCCTTCTTCGTTATTAACGAGGAGGAAAGGGGAATGGGTCTGGGGCTTTGCGTCGCTTATGACATTGTTAAAAGACATGGAGGCTCCTTGACGGTAAAAAGTGAGAAGGAGGAGCTCACCGTATTTCAGATTACCATTCCAATAGATACAGCTTGAATGTCAGGGTGTATCAGGGAGAAAATAGCATATGGACAAACAAATTAGAATATTAGTGGTAGATGATGAGCCGAGGATATGTCACCTGGTTGAAGAGTTACTCAAGCTGGAAGGATATCAGATTGATGTAAGTTTTTCAGGAACTGATGCTCTGGAGAAGATAAAAGAAAACGATTATCAAATGTTGATAACCGATCTGAAAATGCCAGGTATAGACGGTCTGGGGTTAATACAAAAGGCCAAAGAACATAATCCGGAAATCAGGGCCATAATGGTTACCGGTTTTACAACTGTTGACACTGCTGTCCAATCGTTGAGGCATGGAGTAGATGACTACATAACAAAACCATTTAATATTACTGAGTTGAAAGAGACGGTTAAACAAGTCTTGCATGTTCATCAGGTAGCACATGAGAATATGCTGCTTTTAAAAGATTTAGAGAAGACAAGTACTGACTTAAAAAGTCATAAGCAAAAGCTATCCGATAAAGTTTATAATACAAGCGAACAATTCGAAGCAATTAATAAAAAACTTGTACAAAGAGTTAATGAACTGGACACGATAAATGAGATTAGTAAAGTGATAACATCTGTTCTCGATATGGATGAACTATTAAATTTATGTTTGAATGAAATCAACGGCAAATTAAAAGTAAAGCATAGTTCGATTATGTTAGTTGATGAGGAAAGGGGTGAGTTGGTAGTAAGGGCTAGTCAAGGCTACAGGAGAATGCAGGTTTTAGGTAAAATACAAAAGATGGATGAGGGCGTAGCTGGGCGTGTTGTACAGGAGAAGAAACCAATCCTGGTTAAAGATATCCAAAATGATAACAGGTTCAATAGATACGAAAGGCTGGACTACAATACTAAATCATTTGTTTCGGCTCCTCTTTTTCTGGGGCAGAAAGTTCTCGGGGTAATAAATATTATAGACAAGATATCAGGTGAAAACTTCTGCGAGACAGATGTTAATTTGCTTAGTACCATTGCTGGTCAAGTAAGTGTAGCCGTAGAAAATTCAAGGCTTTATAAGGCTCTTGAAGAAAATTGTTTCAATATGGTCAAGTTTCTGGCTGATAGCCTTGAGGCAAAAGACCGTTATTTATGCGGTCATTCTCAAAGGGTCTCGGATTATTCATCTTCTATTGCAAGTGTTATGGGGGTTTCCGCTAAGGAAAAAAACACATTGTTACATGCTTCATTGTTACATGACATTGGTAAAATAGGTATTTCAGAATTAATATTCAACAAGCCTGATAAATTAAATGACGTTGAATACGATACAATAAAGTCTCATCCTTCCAGAGGTGAAAAAATAATAAAACCACTAAGTTTTCTTGGAGAGTCAATACGCCATATAAGAGGCCATCATGAAAGTTTTGATGGTAGTGGCTACCCGGACAGGTTAGGTGGTGAAGATTTGCCTCTGTTGACTAAAATTATGACGGTGGCCGACTCTTTTGATGCAATGACATCAGAAAGGACTTATCGGCAGCCATGGAACACAAATAAGGCAATGTTAGAGCTCAAAAGAATGTCAGGAAAGCAATTCGACCCGAATGTAGTAGATGCTTTTGCTTCCAGTGAAATAATTAAAATGAAATCAGAACTGGAAAATTTGGCTGATTGCTAACATATGAATGCACCAGTAATACAGAAAAAACTATCAGTGTATATTCTGTAATTTTCGTGCATAGAAAAAAATAAGAAAACAAACCTCATGTACCCGTGCAGATTGTACTGGAGAATATGTGCTTTCTGCAGGTTCTCAGGATTTTAAATAAAATCAGTTCTCTATCTCTTAATTAAAATTAGCCGTGTCTGAAGAAATATATATTGTAGTGTTAATGGGTGGTATATCTCCGGAAAGGGAGATATCGTTACAGTCAGGTAAAGCGGTTGCTAATGCCCTGTCTAAGGATAATAACAACAACGTTATCAAGATAATTGTTAATGATGATATGGTGAATGAACTTGATAATTATAAAATTGATGTGGCTTTTATTGCGCTTCATGGATATTTCGGAGAAGATGGCGGTATTCAGGGAATTCTGGAATCCAAGGGTATACCGTATACCGGTTCCGGGGTTTTCGCAAGCAGACTTGCAATGAACAAATCAGAGTCTAAAAATGTTTTCAGAAGAAACAATATCCCCACTCCCGAGTATTTTAACGCCTCTATGGTACAAAGCATGTCGGTAATTACCGATAGTGTTAAAAAACTGAAATTGCCCGTGATAACCAAACCGGTAAGTAATGGCTCCAGTATCGGGATATCTATAATTAAAGAATATGCCGGAATAAAAGACGCAATCAAACATACGGGTAGTTATAGTAAAGAAATCCTTGTTGAAGAGTGTATCGAGGGTAGAGAATTGGCTGTTAGTGTTCTGGGTGATAAAGCCCTCCCCGTGATAGAAATAAAAACTGCAACCGGGGTTTATGACTATGATGCAAAGTACAAGAGTGATAACACGCAGTACATAATTCTTGAACCTGGTGATAAAACATCAGAATGTACGCTGTCCCACGCTATTTATGACAGAGTACAGGATCTGGCAGTTCGAGCACACAAACACCTTGGTTGCCGCACATTTTCCAGGGCAGATATGATATTAGATAAAAATGGCAATATATACGTTCTTGAAGTAAATACGATTCCCGGGTTTACTGAAAGAAGCTTGTTGCCAAAAGCAGCAGCAGCGGCAAATATCAGTTTTGCTGAACTATGCAACTCTATTGTTAATGCGGATTGTAAGTATGAACGGTCTGTTCAGGCATGTATTCATGACAACAACGTAGTTAACGCTAAAATATAGAACCGGGTACATGTGTTTTTCGCTTGTAGTGAATGTTATTAGGAATATACAGGCAGCTTTTAATGTAATAACAGTAAAATGAAAAAAATATTCAAGTCCCAATACGATAAAGTAATAGATAAGATCAGGGCAAATATTGTAATGGTAAAACCACGTTTTGAAAGAATACGTAAGGTATTCATATCACTTTCACTTAAATCTGTTCTGGCTATTATCGTGGTTCTTTCAGTTATATGGTTAGGTAAATTTGTATGGAAGCGTATGACATATCAAGATATTTTCTTAGTAAGTCCATCAACATTTTCATTTGAAACTCCTGATTGGGTGACAGAAGAATTTGTTTATGAGATAAGCCATGTCAGAGGATTGAAAAGTAAATATAACATCTTTAAAAAAGGTTTGACAAAAGAAATTGCGAAGGTGTATGAAAGTAGCCCGCTTATTTCCAGGGTTAACTATGTGGAAAGAGAACTGCCTGACAGGCTTAACGTGAAATTCGAACTGCGTAGACCCGTAGCAATTGTTAAAAGGAAACGAAAAAAATATCTGTTAGATAAAGATTGTGTCAGGCTACCGGAAAAGTATTACAAATATCCTGAAGATGGTAATGATCCAGTTTATATAATATGTAGAAAATCTGTAAAGGTACCTGATTATGGTGAAAAATGGAAAGATAGATCAATTGAGGATGGTATAGACCTTTTGAACTATCTGAAACAGAACAAAATAGACAAACTTTTAAAGATTGCGGCTATAGATGTTTCAAAGGTAGGGGGTAGACGTAAAGATGGTAAAATTAGCGTAGAGTTGTGGACAAAAGACGGGGCCAAAATAAAATGGGGTTTTTCGGCATCAAGTGGGCAGGTTAACGAACTCTCAAATTATGAAAAACTCCAGAATCTATTGAGTGTTGCAATGGAAGAAGGAGCAGGTCTTGAAAATATGGAATATGTTGACGTAAGATGGAAAACACCTCTGGCTAAACGTTTAAGTGTTCGTTAGCGGCACTCTTTTTTTATAGTTAGATCCAGAAGAGTCCGGTTAGATTTTTTCATATTACAAAATAATGCTCCAAAACTGGCATTCCCACATTCTCCCCGGTTAAAGTATGCCAGGACAAGCTTAAGTGGGAATCCAGTATGGGGTACAAGATTAAGAATTCTGGTATAACAAAAGCGGTATCTGCAAAAACCTAACCGGACTTTTCTGTGTCAGGTCAACATTTCACTCATTTATTTTAATCATATGTATTAATCATAAATCATTCACATTATTAATCCCTGGGTCATAATTGGGGATTATCACCTATAGCAGATCATATTTCATCCAGTTATATTTTTTTCAAAAAATAAATTAAATCTATAACATGTTTTAAATTAAATACTTAAAAACTATTCAATAAGATACTGTTTGCGGCAGATGTTTTTGGCATGCTTTGTGCGAGCTTAATAGTTAGTATTAGAAGGTTAATTTAAATTGATGGAGAGTGAGTGTGTTTAGTAAAAATACAGGTTGTATAAGCAGCAAGCAGGGGAAAAGTTATGTAATGGTGCAGAGATATGGCATCCAGGTGTTTAAAACAATGGATGCAATAGAAAGGCGTCCGGAGAGAGGGGGCTGCAGATGATTAAGGAACAAGATATTCTCAAACTTTTTATTGAATTTATTGAACAACAAATAGAGACCTTAGAGGATACAGAGCATGATAAGGATGTTCTTGACGGCCTTAAACTGCTTCTATCAGATAATGTGACAGAGAACGGTGAGATTAATGTCAGGTCTTCTTTGATGAATAAACACTTTCATGTCTCATTTACAAGCTACAAAGATCATATGCGAAGGTTTGTAAAAGAGCATTTAAATAATTAGAACATCTTCCCGACTTTCTCAATTCGAGGTGTTTTGGCGAGTTAAGTCCTTATTAATCAACAAAGATACCCTGAAAGTCCATACTACCACTACAAATTGTAATCTCTTTACGTTGTGATATCCTCTAAAATAAGAGGTATACCGGTTTTCTCAAAATCACTGGTGAAATGCAAAAGTCTGGTTAATTTGGGTTACGATAACTCTTCTGTAATGCCAGGCATTGTTAGTGGGTAATTCCGGACTGAATGTTTATATAATATCAAATAATTAAAGTTATGTTTAAAATATGCGATAAATAATAAAGTGTGATATATATGTGTTATTTTTGAATATAAACTCTGTAATAATTGATAATTGGGAAGGTGGAGCTGTGAAAAGACATTTAACAATATTGTGTATAACATTGATTAGTCTACTCAATTTTATTATTGTTTCATCGATATATGCTTTGCCGATAATTGATGGTAAGTTTGATACATCAGAAGGCTATACTACCGGTTACACGCTTAAGTTGAATGTTGAAAGTGGGAAAGGAAAAAAAAGAGGAAAAGGAAAAAGTAAAACTACTGTTAGCGGAGGAGAGGGAGATTTGTGGATAAATCAAGATACCACATCCGGTGATATATCTCTCGCTTTCATTCAACCACTTTCTCTTGTAGATAACAGCTACGGTGATAATTCGATAGGTTGGGGGTCAGATGCTCCGAGTGGTAAAAATCACAATTACGAAGATCTGACAGAGAGTGACAAAGCACAGTTTGTTTTTACTGATGGGAATGACAATACGGTCCTTGATATCGTTTTGGATTATGCGCATGAATTTAGTGGCGGTGCAGTTGCGTCTAGTGTTACAGAGGGTGATGGTAAAGTTAATACGGGTTTGTCATCCGATGTTATGGCGACTGCTTCATCACTGGAGTATAATTATAATATTTATGGCTCTTCAAATACTGAACTCTTTGGTGACGGTTCGTCATCTCCGTTAACTGGCAGCGACACTACTTATGATGTTGAAGACGCTGATTTGGCAGATTGGGTGTTTGCATCAGTATATGAGCTCCGGGTAGATGGTAGAGTGTTCAGCGAAAACGGTTTCGGAGATGTGGAAATTGCGGTAGTGCATAATTCACCAAACAAGATAGCAAAAAACAAGGTGTATACGCAAATCAGTGGAGAAATTGAAGTATATGTGGATATGAATGAAGAAAGCGACGCTTCTAGCCCTGTGCCCGAGCCAACAACCATAGCGCTTCTGGGAATCGGCTTTGCCTGGGCGGTAGTAAGGCGAAGACAAAAGCAAAAAAAGATGAACTGACAATCAAGCCTGCCTATCGTTTCATCTTACTTAGTTTAATTCCAGGACGCATTTCACCTGCCGATCTGTTCATACCGAACTAACTTCACCGTCCAAATGATGATAATCGCAGGAAAGATGATCAGATAAATGAATATTGCGTATCTGTGTCGTTACTTTGTTTAACAAAGTAAATATACCCCCAAGGGGATTTGAACCCCTGTCTCATGGCTGAGAACCATGTATCCTGGGCCAGGCTAGACGATGGGGGCGTAAATTACTTTAGTTTTATTAAAAGAATATAGAATAGAAATTTAACAGAATTAAATTATAATTTCAATCTAAATTTATCCTTCAGACATAAATGGATATCTGTAGTCTGTTGTGGGTAAGAATGTCTCTTTAATGGTTCGTGGGGATATCCAGCGAAGCAGATTAAGATAACTTCCGGCTTTATCGTTTGTACCACTTGCTCGGCTACCTCCAAAAGGCTGCTGACCGACGGCTGCACCTGTCGGTTTGTCGTTAATATAGAAATTACCTGCCGCATTTACAAGAATTTTTTCTGCCATTATGATAGCGTTCCTGTCTCGTGAGAAAACTGCTCCTGTCAAGCCGTAAGGGGAAGTCTCATCACACAAGTGAAGAGTTTCCTGATATTTATCGTCTTCATATACATATAGTGTTATAACAGGCCCAAAAATTTCCTCTTCCATTGTACGAAAGTGAGGGTTTGTGGTGACGGCAATCGTTGGCTCGATAAAGTAGCCTTTGCTTTTGTAACAATTTCCTCCACATATGATATCTGCCTCAGTGCTGTCCTTAATGAATTCAATATATCTGGAGATTTTGGTAAATGCGGGCTCATCAATCACCGCATTAATAAAATTACTGAAGTTCTCTACATCTCCCATATTCACCGTTTTCATCTCTTCAAGTATGTATTCCTTTAAATCTCTCCAAAGGCTGCGGGGAATATAAGCACGGGATGCCGCAGAACATTTCTGTCCCTGGTATTCAAATGCACCACGTATCAGGGCGGTACCCACTTCCTCAATTCCGGTGTCCTTGTGAACAAAAACAAAATCCTTACCTCCTGTCTCGCCTACAATGCGTGGATAGTTTTTGTAATTCTTGATATTGTTGCCTATCGTCTGCCACATATTCCTGAATGTAGCGGAGCTTCCTGTAAAGTGAATTCCGGTAAGCTCCGGAGAGTTCATAATGACCGGGCCAATCTCGCTGCCGGTTCCCGGGATAAAATTGATTACTCCATCCGGGACACCCGCTTCCTGGAAAAGCTTCATTACGAAATAAGATGAATATATTGAGTTTGATGATGGTTTCCACAACGCTACATTTCCCATTATTGCCGGTGCAGATGCGAGGTTTGCGGCAATTGATGTAAAATTAAATGGAGTTACGGCAAAAACAAAACCTTCAAGTGGACGGTATTCCAGTCTGTTCCAGGAACCAATGGGTGAGATCGGTGGTTGTTTTTCATAGATACTCTTCGCGTAGAAAGCATTAAAACGAAGAAAATCAATAAGTTCACAAGCGGCATCTCCTTCTGCCTGGAGGACGTTTTTGCTCTGGCATAACATCGTGGAAGCGTTTAACAATGAACGCCATGGTCCGGCAAGGATATTCGCCGCTTTGAGAAAGATCGATGCGCGCTCCTGCCAATCCATTTCCACCCATTGTCTACGCGCTTTAAGGGCAGCTTCAATGGCCATTTGAACTTCATTCTCGCCAGCTTTGTGGTATGTGCCTACAACAACGCTGTGGTCATGAGGAAGCACACATTTTCCCAGATTTCCTGTATTTACCTCCTTGCCACCAATAATAAGAGGTATTTCCACATGCCGATTTTTTAGTTCCTGCAGTTTAGCCTTAATGTCATTACGTTCCTGTGTTCCGGCGGCATAACTATTAATTGGTTCATTAGAGGGTAAGTTCAGGTCGAATTTTGCATTTGTCATATCAACCTCCTTAAGATAAGTTAATTTTACTATATTGACAGGGCCTGATAAGAACTTAAATTTGACAGTTTAACAAAAATAAATATTATAGTATATTGTAACAAAACTGTTAGATAGATTAAGTATAATTTTAGAAATGATGCAGAAGGAAGAACCATACACAATAGCGCTTATACAGATGTTATGTTGCGGATCAAGAGAAGAAAATATGCAGCGTGCCAGGCAGCGAGTCGTTGAGGCGGCGGAGCAGGGAGCGCGTTTGATTTGCCTCCCGGAACTCTTTTGTTCAATCTATTTTTGCCAGCAGGAGGATACCCGTTATTTCGAGTTGGCTGAACCGATTCCAGGCTATACTACAGATTTTTTTTCACGGTTGGCAAAAACTGCTAATAGTGTACTGGTGGTTCCGGTCTTTGAGAGAAGCGAGACGGGTATATATTACAACAGCCTGGTTGTGATTAACCGGGATGGGGCTATAGCAGGGATGTACAGAAAAATGCATATTCCGAATGATCCACAATTCCAGGAAAAATATTATTTTACTCCCGGAGATCTTGGTTTTCAGGCTATTCAAACTCCTTTTGGAAAAATCGGTCCTATGATCTGCTGGGACCAATGGTTTCCGGAAGCGGCCCGCTTGTGCGCACTGGACGGAGCAAATGTATTGATATATCCAACTGCAATCGGCTGGCTTCCGGGAGAAAAGGAGGGGGAAAGCAAGGTATATCTGGATTCGTGGAAGACGGTTCAGCGAGGTCATGCGATTGCCAATGGAGTATATACGGCTACGGTAAATCGAGTTGGTGTAGAGCCTGACCAGTCCGGGAATTCCGAGATTGAGTTCTGGGGACACTCATTTATAGCTGATCCCAGAGGACGCATCATCTCCGAAGCATCAGGAGAAGAGGAGGAAATTATTTACGGAAGGATAGAACCTGAGCTTATTTTTGCAACACGCCAGACGTGGCCTTTCTTCAGGGATCGGCGCGTTGACGCATATCATAAAATTGTTGAGTGATAACCTGATTATAAAGGAGTAAATAAAGATGCAGGATATAAAAAAAAGAAAAGATATTACGAGAGAATTGATAGGTTTTATTCAGGATTCCAACGTAATAAATCAATTTAATATCAGACCATATAAAATCAGTATCGGCGTATTTTATACAGGCGTTGTTTTAAGCAGTGGTCACGCCGGAATGTCGTACACGCCGGTTCAGGAAATACCGGAGGCCGTATGTTGTCCGCGATCACACGCAAAGATGCCGGCGGCAGGGGAACTGCTTAACAAGGAAATAAGTGAGCTCATGGATTATGCGCTCGATGACAATGCCCTTAAAGCAGCCGTTGGTATGGCAACTTTAAACGCACTCTCCGCAGTCCTGCTTGCAGATGATGATTGCAGGTATAAGACTTCCTCTTTTGGTAATGCTCTGGATCTCATTGAGATTACCAGTGAAGATACCGTTGCCATGGTGGGGGCTTTTCCTCCATTTATTAAAAGAATACAGGAGATTACAAATAACCTTTATGTCATTGATAAAAATCCGAAGGTTGCCGTTAAGGGTGATACGGTTAAGATTGAATCGGCAGACCGACTGGAAGAGATAATACCTCAGGCAGATATTTTAGTTATTACGGGCGTCACGCTTGTAAATCACACCCTCGGCCCTATTCTGGACCTGGCTGAAAAAGCGAGTGAAATTGTTGTAGTAGGTCCCACCGCCAGCATTTACCCTGAACCTCTCTTTAAAAGAGGTGTGACAGTTATGGGTGGTGTAAGAATTACTGATGGAGCCAGGATGATACACCTCATCGGAGAGGCCGGTTCCGGATATGACTTTTTTTCAAATTGTGCTGATAAGATAATATTACGTAACGAAGCAGTTTCTGTAAGATAGTGCGTCAATATTTACATGAAGAAATAAGATTTGACAGGAATAACATGATAATCAGATATTTACATACAGGTTGGGGGCCTTTCAAGTAGCCCGTATTTATCTTGAAAATCGGCAGGTTTTTAGAGTTTACGGTGTAGGAGAAATTACTCATGGCTTTAATCTGTTTTCACGACGGTTCAATATTAATTGTGGAGAACTGGGAGAACTCTGTTATTCCGGGAATGGAATGCTACAATACATCGCTAATGAAGGTGATTTGCCCGGACTTCATGCTCTTGGATTCGGAAAATAATAAGAAAAACACTTTCTTCCACCTATTGTAAAAAAGGTGGCATGGACAACATTGCTTATCCGTGTTCTTTACCTGCTCTCTTAAACAAAAGCACTAAAATCACAAATGTTATGGTATGTACCCCCTCCTAACAAACGAGGGGCAAGGGGTGGTGGTTCTAAATTGATAAATTTTTCTAAACTAATTGGTCAATTACCTTCAGTCCAGTAGATCAAGTGCTTCTAACGGTCTATTAAGTAACACCTTTGCTCCATTCTCTCGTAACTCTTTAGCTGATCGAAAACCCCAAAGTACTCCTACAGGAAACATCCCTGCTGATATAGACGTCTTCATGTCAACTTCCGTATCACCAAGATAGAGAAAGTCTGAGGGGGGAATACCCAGTTTTTCTGCTATTTCCATGGCGCCTTTCGGATCAGGCTTTCTGGGTACGTCATCACGCTGACCAAATACAACATCAAAGTTCCAATCAGGCAGGAAACCATCCATGCACTGTTTTGTATGTCTATGCGGTTTATTAGAAAGCACGGTAATCTTTATTCCGCGGGTAGTAAGTGAATCCAAAAGCTCCGGTACTCCGTCATAGGCCCTGGTCTTCACATTCCAGTTCTGGCTATAGTCCTCCTGAAATGCTTTCAGGCACGGGTTGATAATCGTATCTATTCGTTTATCTTCAGGCAGTGCACCGATAATAGTGTTAATGGCCCCATTGCCCACAAGCTGGCGGTATATATCCATGTTGTGTATGGGAAACCCGTTTAGCTCTAATACACGGTTTATGGAATCGCCTATATCATCTATTGTATTAAGTAAAGTTCCATCAAGGTCAAAGAGTACTGCTTTATATGCCATTGCCAATCCTTCAATAAATCACAAATTTACTTTTGTTATGATGTTAGATTGTAATATATTTTTTGTGAGTTGTAAATTCTTTCAACTTATTTTATGTCAGATTAATATATTATTGTGTATCTTTTTAGATAAGCGTTTAAAAATATGTGAGGGAGTTATAGTAATTTGACTGTTTTTGATGCTCACGCTACAATTTATAGGTCAGCGAGCTGAAATCTATAAACTTAACTCTGTACTAATCAAAAGTTTTTTATTACTATGCAAAATAATCAGTTTTGCATAGAATAATTTTGATTAAAGATGTCTGTTGTGTTACAAAAAAATTATTATGAATGCTTTAATTTATTAATAGAGGAGCAGGGACAAAATGGAAATATTCAATTCAATTGGGCTCTTGTTAGGAGGGTCGTGGGCTTCCGGGGTTAACCTGTATATGAGTATGGCCGGCTTAGGGATTGCCGGCAGGATGGAGTGGATTAAACTTCCGGACAACCTGGATATTTTATCTAATCCAGCAGTTATTATTGTGTCCTTAACTCTTTTCGGAATTGAATTTATCGCGGACAAGGTCCCGTATATTGATTCGTTATGGGACTCCGTTCATACTTTTATTCGTCCTCTTGCAACATCCGCATTAGGATATACAGCCATGGCAGACTCTGGAATGATAATGCAGCTCCTCATTGCTTTCCTGACGGGTACCATCTCTCTGGAATCTCACCTGACAAAAGCCACAACCCGGGCGGTAATAAACGCATCTCCGGAACCCATTACCAATTCAGTTGCAAGTGTTACTGAGGACTTAACTGTAGCAGGGACATTATATCTAATTATATGCCATCCTGTAGTAGCTACAGTTTTAGTAACCATTTTCATCATAGTTGCCTTCTGGTTTTTAAAGAAAATGATAAAATATCTCAGAAAAGTTTTCAATTTTTCCGGCAGAAAGAAATTTCACGAAACAGAACTTGAAACAGGAAATATGTTGTCTGGCAAATAGCCTTAAGGTCTGGCATCTATTGATCATAGATTTCCATGGTAAAAAACTAACCCTAAATTCAAGTAATAGCCGAACCAGTAATAATTAGCTTTTTATTATCCATGCAGGGTATGACAATATTTTCAAATTTTACCATTTCATTCAATAGTGTCGGCAAATTCCCTTTCTTTTTCATTCGAACAATTATTTTTCCAGATGAATAAATCACTGAACATATTGACACTGGAACCCTATTATGGTGGCAGCCACAAGGCGTTCCTGGATGGTTGGGGTCAATACAGCCGTCACGAATGGACAATACTAAGTCTGCCTCCCTGGAAATGGAAATGGCGTATGCGTCATTCAGCCATAACCCTGGCCAGCGAAACAGAGGAGCAAATACGAGGAGGAGGAGAATGGGACATCATATTCTGCTCAGATATGCTTAATCTTGCAGAGTATTTAGGCCTGATACCACAGGCTATACAAAAACTTCCATCCGTTGTCTATTTTCATGAGAATCAACTGACATATCCGGTTGCACATCCACAGGAATTTGATTTTCATTATGTGCTGACGAATCTAATAACGGCCCTGGCTGCCACAGAGGTGTGGTTCAATTCCCTATATCATCAGAATATTTTCCTGGAAGAACTCAAAGACTTCCTTAAGCGTATGCCCGATTTTCAACCAATCGAAAGCGTTGAGGATATTCGAAACAAATCTCTTGTCTGCCATCCGGGAATCCATCAGCTTCCAAAGAGAGGGAAAAGAGCACCTGGCCCTATGCGCATTGTGTGGGCGGCAAGGTGGGAACACGACAAAAATCCAGAACTCTTTTTTGATGCACTTCGGATTCTGAAAACGAAGAAAATTGAATTCAGGATCAGCGTTATGGGAGAACAGTTCAGGCAGTTTCCCGATGTCTTTACCACTGCCAGGCAGGAGTTTTCTGACCATATTGATCGTTGGGGATATCAGAAGGCGCGACAGGACTATGATGATGCACTTTTAGAGGCAGACGTTTTCGTGTCTACCGCAGATCACGAATTCTTTGGATTCAGTGTGCTTGAGGGAGCAGCGGCAGGGGCATTCCCCCTGGTTCCTGAAAAGCTTTCATATCCCGAAACACTTGAACGTGATGCAGGTAATGAAGACTTCTACTTTAAAGGTGACGCAGATCAATTGGCTAAACGATTGGTATACTTGTCAGAGAAAATTGGAAATAATAACCTGTGGGATGGCGAACCTGACCGTGCAGTTCGAATTGTAGAAAAATTATTCTGGAAGACAAAAACTAACTTGATGGACAATGAATTGGTTAGAATAATAAAGGAAAAAGAGAAAGGTTAATCACCAGAATACTCAAAGGAACACAAACAGGTAAGCAAAAGCAGTTAAAGGTTTGACAGGCTCTATTCTTTTACTCCAATATTCAACTTTTGTCTGTTACACGATAACAAATAACGGCTGCTGCTTGTCTGGATGAATCTGTTTGCCAGCCTGACAATGTGTTCTGGCGGGGACAGGGGAAATAACCCCTTGCCCCTTCTGAACAAGAATTATTCCGTTTAAGTTTAACAGAAGTATGGTTTTTTAAAAGGAGTTGTTTGTGCTGGAAAAGGTCATACGACTGTTTTCTGCCGGATGGTTGATAATCAGTTCTTTTGCGTGGAGACACAGACGTTCTGCCATTGAGTGCGCAGCCTCATGCGCGTAAAGTTCATCTCCAAGGATAGGGTGTCCCATGGCCTGCATATGTACGCGTAGCTGGTGTGTACGTCCTGTAACAGGAGACAGCTCTAGAAGAGAACTGTCTTCAAACCGTTCTTGAATTTTCCACCGGGTAACTGCCTTCTTCCCCAATTGGTGATCAACTATCTGAAGGGGCCTTCGTTCCCAATCACAGCGTATTGGCAGGTCGATCATTCCTGATGTATTATCAGGCTGGCAAAATATCTTTGCGATATAGGTTTTTTCCGTTTCACGGTTTTCAAACTGACGGCCCAGTTTCCGCTGTGATTCATGGTTTTGTGCAATAACCATAATGCCTGAAGTGGAGAAATCCAACCTGTGAACAATACGTGCTTCAGGTGAAAATTTCTGAATGCGGTGAATGAGACAGTCCTGTTTATCAGGAGTTTTTCCCGGTACTGACAGCATATTTGCCGGTTTGTCCACAACGATGATGTGTTCATCGCTATAGATATATTCAATATCACCTATTGGTGGTGGCAAATCTGCGTGTGTTATATTAAATATATAAGGCATTGTTTTTCTCGAACCCTAAGTTCATAAAATATATAATCAATTTCTTTTGCGAGGGGTTTCTGTATTGGAGGTCTCTCGAAAGAGAGATCTGTCGTTAAGCAGGAGAGTCATGGTCTAGTCAGGATTATACGCCCATGCCGGTACATTAAAATTGCCTTTTGTATTTATTACTTTGTCAAACTCTCCATCACCATCATCATCAATGATCACATAATCGACCGGCCTCTCTCTGTCACTGTCAATACCATAAGAATATATCTTGTCCTTAACGGACAGTTCCTGGATACGTCCGCCGTCTTGTGTTAAATATATTCTGAGCCTCGATTCCCTGTCAGGCTTTTTCCTGTTGACACTTATTTTCCGGTTAACAACTATTTCCAATTTACTTGTATCAGGGACCTCATATATATTCAACTTGCCGGCAAGGTGCTTAATCCATTTTTTTGTACCCGCGTGGTCTGGTCTCTTTTCAGCGCTTTTTAATAAGTGTTTAAATGATTCAGGTAATTCTTTATTATGATAATAAGCAATGCCTAAATTATATTGAATTGGCGGTAAAGGTACGTTTTGTGCTAATTCTATTGCACGCTTGTATGTCTTAATCGCATCCTTAAACCTCCCTTTGCATTTATAAGCTAATCCAAGGCTGCTAAAGAATAAGATACTATTATTGCCCTGGTTGTTTTTATACGGTTCAAGCATGTTTATGACTTCGTCCGGAAAGTCATTTGGATTTAGCTTTACCGAACGAAGCCCAAGAGCCTTATAATCAATAGTCCCTGCCTTTATTACATCCACATTATCCGGATCTGTATTCTTTTTATACGAATGTTCCTGTTCGGGCCCTGTTTTCGTGGTCATTTCTGCCCATACAGACGGGTTAGAGAGTAGCAGGATTAATGTAAGAACGAAGATTGTTTTTTTCATGATTATTCTGTCACATCAGCTCTTATCACATTTACTCTCATATACCTTAATATATTAGTGTTCTCAACAGGCCCAAGTCCGGTTTCAATAATAGTTGATTTACCGGGAGAGAGAATATTGCTCACATCTTTAACTATTTCCATTACTTTGCCCTGTGTGTCCGGGTACAGTATCTTCACTTTCACGTTTTGAACCGCTATTGGAGTTGGATTGGCAACCATGATAACGACATATCGTTTCTGAGTAAGGTTGATACGTGTCTTTATGTAGTTGTTCGGTTGCTGACGCATGTCCAGTCTTATAAATGACTGCTCTGCCTGTCTGCCCACTTCTGAATTGGATGAGGAAGCGATTTTAAAATATTGCAACGCCTCCTGCTGATTTCCCTGTGCCAGAGACATGTTTCCCAGGGCATTCATAGCTGTAGCAGTGGGAAGCAGTTTTGTGCTTTTTTCCAGGTCAGTGCGTGCTCCATGCTGGTCCCCCAGTTTCTGCTTACTTAACCCGCGTTGTACAAAGAAATAGAAGAATTCATTGTTAAGCTCTACTGCCTTGTTGTAGCTTTTCAAGGCATTCTGGTATTGCTGCTGTTTCATGTTTATATCTCCCACCAATGCGTGGAATTGACCCTCTTTTGGTTCACCGCTGATTGCCTTTTTAGCAAGAGCCAGAGCTTCTCCGGTTTTCCCTTTGCTGAGCGCTTTAATACCATTGTCGTATGCCTCGTATGCGTTCCTGGTTTTCATAATGTAAGCAATTTTTTTCTGGAAACGCTGAACTCCCAGTTCACCACCCTCCGGCAGGGTTTTGGCAGTTACGCGATTTACATCGATACGTTCCTGAGACGGTGGGTGGCTGGAAAACAGGCCTGACAACCAGTCGGTCTCTCTTCCCGCTTCTTCAGATAATCGTAAAAATGTTTCCTGCACACTTATAGCAGCTTTTGGGTCATAACCTGCACGTGACATATATTTCATGCCGTATAGATCTGATTCCAGTTCCGCGTTTCGTCCGTATTTCTGGTTAATAAGACCGGCTGCAATTTGAGATCCCTGAACAGCAAGGTTTGCATAACCGCTTCCCTGTGAAGCTATACCGGCTAATGCGACTGCACCCTGCAGAAAGATTCCTCGTTCCATACCCTTTGCTCCGTGTCGAGCTGCTGCGTGTACTATTTCGTGTCCCAAGACCGCTGCCAGTTCAGCTTCATTTTTTAACTCTGTTAATAATCCCCGATTTATTGCTATTTTTCCTCCCGGCAATGCCCAGGCATTTGGTATAGAATTATTAAGGACTGCAAATTCATACGGAAGCTTGCGGTCACTGACTGCAGCCAGTCTTTGCCCCACTCCACTTACATATTCAGTTAACTCCTTATCGATTGTATAGTCTCCTCCTTCCATTTGGCGGCTGGGTATGTATTGTTGTTTACCTATCTCAAGCTCAGAAGATGTTGGTACCAATCCCAGTTCACGTTTACCGGTAACAGGATTAGTAGCGCATCCATACAATGTAACTGAACACAATGTTACTATGATAAATAGTTTTCGCATCATGGTTTTACACCTCCATTAATGTAATGATCAGGATAGTTGCGTTTATTTGCTCTGCAACACAAATGGACAATTGAAAACAAACTGTTTTATTGTTGCAGCCTTTCAGCTCTGGTATTTAAAAAAATTCTTTTAGATTGTCAAAGGCAAAGTAATGGGTACAGAAAATGTTATTAATTTGGTTGCGGCTTTGCCTTACTATGGTAATATACTAATTACATTATGACATTTTGTCCAATATCAAACAAGGAGAGATTTTAGTCCTTACATTTTTCAGGAAAGTGAGCAATTGGTTTATGAAATCAAGAAATAATTATCTTGACCGCTTTTTGGTATTTGCAGTGCTTTTTGTGATATTGCAGACAGGTTGTTCCACTGCCGTGAAAAGACCGCTTCTATTACCTGCAAAAGCGGGCTTAGGTTTGTCTGAAATTTTAAATCCAAACCAATTTCCAGATTTCAGGGATGATTATGACAAAGAACTTTTACTACAGTGCATAAGCAACAGTATAGAATATTTTAAAAAGATAAAATATTATCCAGATTCCTTCAGTTCAATAGGCTTTACTCCTGAGAACCAGATAGAAACATT
Source organism: Candidatus Scalindua japonica (assembly GCF_002443295.1). NCBI lineage: Bacteria > Pseudomonadati > Planctomycetota > Candidatus Brocadiia > Candidatus Brocadiales > Candidatus Scalinduaceae > Candidatus Scalindua > Candidatus Scalindua japonica. The sequence goes on from NZ_BAOS01000028.1 coordinate 354,943, forward strand.
AGAGTTTTTCCGGGATGGATACAATAGATATAATAATTCTCAGGAGTTAAATGAATTTGTTTCAAATAACTTCAGGGTTTTTCAGGCTGTTGGAAAAAGTTATAAAGGGCAAGTCCATTTTACCGGTTACGGGACACCTATTTATGATGGAAGCTTAACACCTACAGATACATTTCGTTACCCACTTTATGGGAAACCAGCTGATTTCAGAAAACCATACTTTACCCGCAGTGAAATAGAGGAGCGTGATCTGCTGAGAGGTACTGAAATAGCTTATCTCAAGACAAAACTCGAAGCCTATCTCATCCATGTTCAGGGTTCCGGGCAGATCAGGCTTGCATCAGGAGAGAAAGTTTATGTTGGATATGCCGGAAATTCAGGACACTCATATACGAGCATTGGTCAGTTGTTAGTTAATGACGGCAAGGTCAGGGCAGAAGAACTGACCCTTCCCGTGTTAATAGAATATTTTGACCGGCATCCTGATGAATTGGACTATTATCTAAAGCAGAACGATCGGTATATCTTTTTCAAAAAAGTACCTCACGCGGTTCCCCACGGTTCTATAGGTGTGCCTGTAACACCTATGCGGAGTATTGCAACTGATAAAAAAGTCTTTCCTCCTGGAGGATTGGCTTTTGTCGCAATCGGAACAGAAAGGCCGGGAGGGGCCGGCAGATCAGGGGATAAGTGGCATGTGGAAAAATCATTCTTTGTTCTCGATCAAGATACAGGGAGCGCCATAAAAACATCTGCCAGAGCGGACGTTTTTTTTGGAATAGGTGATGATGCCATGTATAAAGCGGGAAATTTAAATACCTATGGTAAGCTTTATTATCTATTAAAAAAGTAAAGAAGGAAAATCAGTTAGTTCTTTAAAAATTGAGGAAGGCTCATGAAATATTCACCTCCTCTTAACTTAATTTATAGAGATCTGGCTCAACTGGAAAATGAAAAAAACAGCTTTAAACGCGGCTAATGAGGCAGGGAAAATAATACTGCGTTATTACTCAAAAAATGTAAATGCCATTAGTAAAAAAAACACTTACGACCTGGTTACAAAGGCGGACATTGATTCTGAGAAGAAAATTATCAGTACAATAAAAAACAAGTACCCCGGGCACTCTATATTAACAGAAGAGTCTGGTGAAGAGATAACCAATTCTGAATATTGCTGGGTTATAGATCCGCTGGATGGAACAAATAATTTCTATCATAAATTCCCAATGTTTTGTGTATCAATCGCCTTGTATAAAAAAGGGAAACCTCTGATAGGTGTAGTTTTTGATCCGATTAAGGATGAGTTGTTTTGTGCCGAAAAGAACAAGGGTGCGTCTCTTAATAATAAAAAAATCAAAGTTTCAACTGTTAATAAACTAAATAAATCATTGCTGGCCCTGGGGTTTTATTATGAGAGGGGCTTATTGATGAGAAAAAGCCTTGGTCAGATGAAAAAGTTTTTTTACGAAAATGTCCATGGCATCAGAAGAACGGGTTCGGCAGCTTTGGATCTTTGTTATACTGCATGCGGGAGATTTGACGGATACTGGGAATTAAAGTTGAATCCATGGGACTACGCAGCAGGCAGTTTGATTTTGATGGAAGCCGGAGGAAGGATTACAGATGTGCAAGGTAAAAAATATAACCTGATGATTGGAAACGTTGCTGCTTCAAATGGAAAAATCCACAAATATATGTTAGAGATCTTAACGCAATAGACTGACAGAATTTCTTTCAGGATTTAATCCTCATTAAATATTTTTTTATAATGTAGAGAAATCTGAAATATTAAGCTTTTCGTTAAATTGTAATGTAACACCCAATTCCTCACCTGAATTTTAGTGTGGCATCATTGTCTTCCTTGCTGCCATGACAGTAAGCCAGTGTTTCTGCTGCACTACCCCCTGCATATTCTTCTGCATTTTTGCTTGTCAACAGGTGGTGTTTTCCCAGTTTTATAATTCTCTGGTCTCTGACCTGATGAAACTCTAACCTTGCTTCATTTTTATTAATGGTTATCGTCCTGAAGGCGTGCGGGTATTGGACGGTTGCCGGAGATGCAATATAGTGAAGCCCTGCTATTGTCTGGACCTTTGAGACGTGATGGTGTCCCATCAGACATGCTTTTACCTGAGGGGAGTTTTCAAGAATAGTATTGACTTTCTGGTGGTCCTTCAAGAGATATTTCTTTTCCCATTTTTGAATGTCTCTGTTCCCCCATGTAGGAAGGAGGAGATGATGACTGAGAGTAACGATTATATCATTTGGATATTTTGCGATCTCTTTCTTAAGCCATTTGAGTCCGTCCTCAGGGATTTCACCGTTATCATGACCTTCTATAGTAGTGTCCAGACCCAAGATTCTCAAGCCTGGTACAGGTGATATGCTCCATGAATACTTTGCTAAGTCAAGTCCGTGTCCCTTCATCTTTTCGGCATACTGTTTCTTTGACAGTGCGATACCGGGAGGAATGGGAGATACCTCGCGATTACCGAATTGGGCGAAATAAGGCACCTTTACACTTGACATAATATTCATAAACTCGTCAAATCCTTTTGTACCGGGGTCTGTATTGTTTATATTGTCCCCACCGAATAGGATACAGTCTATGTCAGGCATATCGTTGACCTGGGCAATTACATCCCTGAATATGTTGAAGCTTTCTTCCTTCAGGGCGGTGCCATTCTTTCCTGTAAATGTAACATGAGTATCAGTAATGTGGGCAAGCTTAATGTCCTTCTTTCTTCCTGACTTTGTGTCTCGGCTTTTCTTAGATACAGTTGTACAACCAGTAAAATTTCCTACCAGCAGGCCCCCAATAAAGACCGCTTTACCAACGCCTAAACCGTACTTCACAAAACTCCTTCTATTTAACCCCTCTTCCAAATCGGATGTCAGATTATGCGCTGTTTTATCAGCCATTTTTTTGTCCTTCCTTGAACTGATTCTTTTGATGTATTGAAATCTCAAAGCTAAGATTCTTCGGTCGTTTCTCCATCAGAATGAAAACCTTGCATGTCACTCTGAATGTGGCGAAGCATAATGAATAATGTAAATCATTGATGAAATTCAAAAGGCAACTTTCGTGATATTTCGTGGGAAAAAGTTTTTATGGCTCTCTCGTTTCTCTCAGCCTTCCCAAATAAGCTTTTATCTTGTCCTCCTCTTCTATTACCACTGTTCTTGTGGCTAGAGCAAATGGGTCTTGCCTGTCATGTGTTAAATAAATCATAGCTATGGCAAGTTCTTCCTGCAAATAAGAATACCGTTATATATAGAGTAAGTCTTTTCACCATTTGTCAGATCATGATTTCTCTATTTTTTTGTTTTTTCCAGACGAGCGGCAAGGGCTCCGGCAAGTAGACCAAAGAGATGGCCTTCCCAGGAAACTTGTGAAAATGATGGCAACAGGCCCCATATAATACCTCCATAAAGAAAGACGGTAACAACCGCAATAATAACCGATTTCAAACTGCGATTATACCAGGCATACATTACCAGATAACTAAAATATCCAAAGATCAAAGCACTGGCACCTACATGACAAGAGGGGCGAGCAAATAGCCATAGAGCTAGGCCGCTGACAAAAATAATGATAATAGATATTTTTAAAAATGTTTGTTTGCCGTACAGCATAACAAATCCTCCGAGGATAGCCAATGGTATGGTATTCATCATCGTGTGGATTAAGCCTGCATGCAGAAAAGGACTTAAGGGGATTCCTATAAGCCCTTTTAATGTTCGTGGAAGGATGCCCCAATCGGAAAGATGGCGGCCTGTTGAAAAATTAATTAATTCAATGATCCAGATTAATACTACAAATCCGATAATCCAGTATAAATTCTTTTTTACCGAGGCGTTCATTTTGCTGTATTAATGATAAGTGACCTTTGAAGTTGCTGAAATTTTTGAGGAAATAGTTGCGGGAGGGTGAGCGATATTGCCTGTGACAGCATTTCCTGATCAATCGTAATAAATGGGTAACAACCTCATAGCCAAAGCCGAAGGCAGCCTGACTTTCGTATTAGTGTGACTTCTGAGGCATACTTTCTTGTTCTTCCGAAATCAGGTTCTTAATTTCACCGGATTTGATTTTAGTAACAACCTGCTTTGTAACATTCGGCTTTAGAATATAACCTATACCAAGGGCGCCAATAACGACTAATGATATCCAGAATATCAATGATATACTTTGTCGCAGGATCTTATAAATCCCAAAGAGGGCAAGTAGGCCACAGGAAAAAATAATTGCCCATGATTTCAAATCCAAATCCGATATGTTTATGGTTTCATTCATGATATTAAAAGTGTTGTATCTTTTTTTTTAAAATATAATAAGCTTTGTTAGTGTAAGTTTCACAATAAGGCAAGTCAAGAACAAATTCTGTACAGAAAAGTTAGCATATCAAGGTTGAAGATTTCAATGCTATCCGGAAGCGTCCGGATAGTACCCTTCAATTTCACTAACAAGTCCCGGTTCAGACATACTCCTTAGCCCAATCAGTTCAGGTTTATCAACCCCTTTGTGCTGAATCAAGACCTTAAACGTATCACCCATCCCGCCCGGCAGGAAGAGATTTTTCATTGTCAGGAGTTTGTTGAAATCTCCCTGGCTCTCATTCATCTTATTGAGGATACCAAGTGCAATTAAAAAGTTTGACTGTCTGGTAAAACCGGTTGTACTTAGTTCTAATCTATTCCCCTCATGCATCAGACTGCTGAAATTTACATGAGATGTTATGTCCTGATTGCCAACTCTTTCGTACGGGTTCTCATTTGTTGTGTGCTTGTAATAACACATTAACGCTCCCGTGTGCCTCTCTTCAGAATAGAGCTCTTCGGCCAGATGACCATAATCTATTGTGATAATAAAGCCACGGTTCAGGTAATGTGATAAATTTTTTACCCAGACGATAGCTTTTAAGTTCACCTCTGCCCGTTGTCCCTCTTTCAGATCTATTTTTAATGCACTAAAATAATCCAGTAGTTCCTGACATGACAGTTCTTCTACTGTCTCACAAAATAGATCGTCTTTAATTGTTACATAAATTTCCTTTAAGCAGTTATTTTCTACTACCACCTGATGAACAGGAAGCGAATCAACAAACTCGTTTGATAAAAAACACCCTTCAATCGGATCAAATGAAAAACCGTCTTCAGAAAAAAACTCCCACGATACTTTCTCTTCCAAGCCTTTTAAGGTGTTAGATTGCCTTCCAATCAGATCCTTGCTTATCTCAACTATCCTGTAAGTAATCATCTGAAAGAATTCGGGATATTCATTCCTTATACAATTAAGTAAATCATAACAGAGCCAGCCTTTACCGGCGCCTATCTCAACAATCGTAAACCGTCCACTCCCCATGAGCCGCCACATCTGTTCCATCTGTTTCGCAATAAGCTCGCCAAATACGGGATGAACATCTGAACTGGTATAATAGTCACCTTTTTTACCGATCTTCTCCTTATTGGCAGTGTAGTATCCGTATTCAGGATGATAAAGTACTGATTCCATAAAATCAGCAAATGTTATCTTTCCTCTCCTGTTTATCAAATCTATAATCTCTTTCCTTAAATCCTGATTATCCATGAAGAGATGATATCAGAAACCGTATATATTTTCTAAGATTTAATGTGGATGAGTAGGGAATCAAAAAATAACCAGACACGAATTACACGAAAAGAGATGAAAGAAGTAATACCTCTTAAGAAAGCAGGAATTAGAGGAAAAGTTTAGAATCCCGGGTTTTGTTTTGAATATTTCTTCCTGAATTTCCTGCATTCCTTAGCGGATAAATTTTCTGTATGTTTTGTGCGTTTCTTGATGATAGAAATATGTTAATATGATATTCAAAATCAGTTTTCCCGCCTGAATGAAGAAGTCGGGCAGGTATCTGAGTGAATCTGTGTCCTGGTTTAATCTGATCATTATGAAACTTACCATTCTCGGTTCAGGAACCGCTATTGTTACGGCAAGGAGAGGCCCTTCAGGCTATCTCATCAAGATAGAGGACAAGACACTGCTGCTTGACGGCGGCTCCGGCACCCTGAGAAAGATTGCTGAAGCATCGTCAAGCTTCAAAGAGATTGATTATGCAATTTATACACACCTCCATCCGGACCATGTTACAGACCTTATCTCACTCCTGTTTGCACTGATGATACCTAGTAACTATAAAAGTAAAGATCTTACCGTAGTCGGTCCTGCCGGAATGAAAGAGTTTTACCGGAACCTGTCGAAAACATTCAATAATGTTATTGAACCAAGGGGATATGAACTCACGATTAATGAATTATCCGGAGGCTATCTGGACTTCGAAAACTTCAGAATTACTTCAAGCCTCATTAAGCACCACGAAGGAAGTCTCGCGTATCGCATTGAATCAAAAGAGGGAAAGAGCATAGTATACTCCGGAGATACTGATTATTGTGAAAATATTGTTGATCTGGCACGTGACGTAGACGTGTTGTTGCTGGAGTGTTCATACCCGGGACACATAAAGGTGGAAGGTCACCTTAACTCCACGCTTGCGGGCAAGGTAGCAAGGGAGTCAAACTGTAAGAAGCTTGTCCTGACACACTTCTATCCAATATGTGATGAATACGATATACTGGGAGAATGCAGAGAGGAATTCAGCGGGGAGGTAGTATTGGCCGAGGACTTAATGACTATTGAAGTTTAACCATAAGTTACAAATACCTCCATTCCAGGAAGTGGTTCTTCCCTACCAAATTTTTTATCGTCACACCCAGCAACAAGGTTACATATTGCATGTTATGCGCGGAGAGAGGCAACTACGTAAATATGTGCTTAATGAACGATTGGAAGAAAATAGCTGACAAATCAGATGGAAAAACAACAGGTCCGGACCATGTTAATGCAATAAGAATAGTTATACCTTCAAGTAACATTTCCCATTCTCGGTTTATCTCTTCCTGTATTTCTTTACGGTTATATAAATAGGCACCTGATCAATTCAGGTAATAAACAAAAAAGGCGTTCCTGCATATTGTTTAACACAGGTACGCCTTTAGTAATGATACCTTTTAGTATTATATTATATAAAGTATTTTAATAATACCCTTCTCCACGTTGCTTTCTTTTTGGAGGTTCTGCCTTGTGAGTCTCCCTTTTTCTTTTCACTTTTGAATATTTGTCAGGGTTTTTATTGTATGCGTTTAAACAACCCTGGCAGCATAAATGCATAGTTTCTCCAGCGTGCCTTGTCTCTACCTGCTGTCCCTTACTGTCTGCCGGTTGTCCACAAACAGCGCATGGATTATCGGTGGCAGATGTTTGTTTAATACAACCCTTTTCAGCGCACTCTTCATTACATTTATGGGCCTCTTGCTGGTTACACTCTTTCGTTTCTTTCTTAACTCCGCAACAACTCTCAGCAAATATCGTAGTATTAGCAGTTGCCATCACAAACGCGAGAACGACCGCACCTGTAAAAAATCCAATTCTCTTCATTAGTTTTCTCCTTTAAATTTAAATATTAAATATAAAATGGTAACTTAAAATGAATTCTAAACTGTTACTATTGTTTAACATTTAATATGACCAATTAGTTCCTTAATTTCAAGTAAATAAATCGGTAATTACCTCTATGTTCTTATGTTTAATTAACTTGTAACATTCCATCGACTAAATACTAAAACATCATTACAGATCTCAAAGGTTTTGTTTGCATTCTTTATTTCTTTATGTAAAATTAAATCTCATTTTTACATATTTCTTACATAATACGCAGATAACAATAATATCTATATAATAATACAAAATGGAAAAAGTTAAATTAACTATTAATGATAAAACTTATGAAGTAGAGCAAGGTAAAACTGTACTTGAAGTGGCCAGGGCAAATGACATCTGGATTCCAACCCTTTGCCATGATAATCGCCTTGAACCTTACGGTGGGTGCAGGATATGCCTTGTAGAAATAGAAGGGGCAAGACAATTGATGCCTTCATGCATATCCAGGGTTAATGAAGGTATGGTCGTCAGGACAGAAACAGAAAATGTTCGCAGGACGAGGAAAGGTGTCCTGGAATACATCTTGTCTGACCATCCTCTTGACTGCATGACATGCGAGGCGACCGGCTGTTGCGAGCTCCAGGATGTTGCATATGCTACAGGCATCAAAGGTGACAGGTTCAGGAGTAAGGAGAGTAGAGGCGGTGTTATCCCTGATAAAAACGAATTGATTTATAGAGAAACTCCTAAGTGTATCAGGTGTGGTCGTTGTGTAAGAATATGTGAAGAAGTGGCCCAGGAGAATGCAATAGCGTTTGGAGGCAGAGGGTTTCAGATGTGGGTCGCTACGCCTTTTGGTGAAACGCTGTTGGACGGCCCATGTGTACTGTGTGGGCAATGTGTGTCCGCGTGTCCGGTAGGGGCGATACGGGAAAAACAGCCGGCAGGTAAAGGGCGTTCTTACCAGACCGGGAAAGTCAGATCAACGTGCGGCTATTGCAGTATCGGTTGTCAGATCGATATCCATACCAATCATCAGGAAATAAATAAGATAACCTCGGAAACAGGGTCTACTCCAAATAACGGCAATCTTTGCATGAAGGGCAGATTCGCTTATGATTTTATAAATCATCAGGATAGGCTTGATTCCCCCATGGTGAGAAGAAATGGTAATCTTGAGAAGGCAAGCTGGGAAGATGCTTATAATGTCATAGCCGAAAAACTGAAAGGTATAAAGCAGGAACACGGAGCAGATGCGATTTCCTTTATCAGTTCAGGGCGGTGTACGAATGAAGAGAATTATCTCATGCAGAAATTCGCCCGGGCCGTTATCGGAACTAATAATATCGATCAAACAGAAACAGAATGTCACTCACCATCCATACACGTATTGAGAGATACCCTTGGCCTGAGTGCCACAACAAATTCAATTGAGGAGATCTCAAAATCCGATGTTATATTTATCATTGGTGCTAATGTTACAGAATCGCACCCTATAATAGGCCTTGAGGTAAAGAAGGCTCTCCGAAATGGTAAAACAGTCATTGTCGTGGATACACGTAAGATATGGCTGGCGAAGAAAGCCCATACTTTCTTAAACCCGCAACCCGGAACTGACACGGTTCTTATTAACGCCATTATTAACGTAATCATAAAAGAAAAACTCCATGATGAGAAGTTTATAGAAAAAAGAACGGATAAATTTAATAGTTTTAAAAAGGCTGTTGCAAAAGATGATATTAAGAAAGCGGTGAAATTAACCGGCATCTCTCAGGATTCAATTGAGGAAGCTGCCCGAATCTATGCTGATGCGGAAAGTGCCATAATTCTATACGGTAACGGTATAACTCAACACATATCAGGAGATGATAATGTAAAGAGTCTTGTCAATCTTGCCTTGCTGACGGGTAATATAGGTAAAGAGTGTTCCGGGATATATCCGCTTATAGGACAGAACAACGGCCAGGGGGCCTTCAATATGGGAGCTTTGCCTGATTTCTACACTGATTTCCAACCCGTTTCAGATATTACTGTTCGTAAGAAACTCGAAAAGGTTTATAGGGCTAAATTACCAAAAAACAGGGGACTGCAAATCAGAGAGATGTTTGATGGTGCATGCAAAGGCAAGGTAAAGGCCATGTACGTTATGGGCGCTGATCCGTTGATGAGTGGGCCTGATACTACAAGGGTAAATAAGGCGCTTAGTAAACTGGACTTCCTGGTAGTACAGGATATCTTTATGTCCAATACGGCCCGGTATGCTGATGTAGTACTACCGGCAGCCTGTTTTGCCGAAAAGGACGGCACTTTCACAAATATTGAAAGGCGTGTTCAGAGAATAAGAAAGACAGTTGAACCGCCAGGTAAGTCAAAAGCAGACTGGAAAATATTATCTGAGCTTTCCGCCCGCATGGGAAAATCGGCGAATTATAGTTCACCGGAGGCCATCTGGGAAGAGATCAGAAAAGTTTCACCAAATTTTGCCGGAATAAATTATCAAAAGCTAGATAACGGAGGAGTACAGTGGCCGTGTCCGAAAGCAGGTCACCCCGGTACTAAATTTCTATACGAGAAGAAATTTCCTGAAGGAAAGGCAATTTTCTCCTCAACTAAGACGAAACTTTCTGCCGAAAAACCTGACAAGAGTTATCCGTTCATTCTCAGTACAGGACGCACCCTCTACCATTTTAACAGTGGTACTATGACTCACAGGGCAAAGGGAAGTACACAGAAACAGCCTTATTCATTTGTAGAGATATCGCAGAAAGATGCTGATGCTGCCAGAATAAAAGATGGAGAATTGGTCAGTGTAACGACAAAACGAGGCCGAATATCTCTTGCAGCAAATATCTCAAACAGAGTTATGCCAAAACAAATCTGGATTCCATTCCACTTCATAAATGCTCCGGTAAATCTACTCACAAAAGATCCTTGCAGCACCTCACGTTCAAACGGCGATTCAAATTTAATGCCTGAATACAAAGTTTGCGCTGCCAGAGTAGAAAAGGTGGAGTAAATCTAGACCTGCCTGGTCGAACCGAAATCAAAAAGACGTTAGACGTAAATTATACTAATTGGCACGGAAAAATAATGCCTCTTAAGAAAGCGTGAATCCAGATTGAACAAGCCTCCTGGATACCCGATAAAAGAATTCGGGTATGACAAAAGAGGTCTACGCAAAAACCTGACCGGGTGCGGCTGGTAAATGCTGATGTATTAAATAATATTGAAGGCGCCTTATATGATATTGTTGCAACCACTCCTCTTTCCTCCTTTTTGCCCGGATAAGCCGTTCGGACGGGCGTAAGGAGGGGATGAGTAAAATTGGTTCTTCTGTCCCCTCTGTCTAAAGGATGAAAAAGGGTAAAATTGTTTTATGAAAAATTATGACTTATTAATTATTGGCGGCGGTCCGGGTGGGTATGTTGCGGCGATTAAAGGTGCACAGCTTGGCCTGAGTGTAGGTCTGATAGAAATGGACAAAGTGGGAGGCGCCTGTCTGCACAAAGGTTGTATACCCACAAAGGCGTTAATCCAATCAACCCACTTATACGAACTCTTTAAAAGGAGTAAAGAGTTTGGCATTGCTACAGAAGGTGTCAGGGTCGACTTCAGAGCATTTCACAAGCGAAAAAGAACAGTCGTAACCAAACTGTTTGGTGGAATCAAGCACCTGCTCAAGAAAAACAATGTTGATCTTTTTGATGGTACCGGCCAGATATCATCTCCCGGTAAAGTCCTGCTCAAAGTAAACGACATAGTTATAGAGGAAATATTGGCAAAGAACATCGTTGTCTCCACCGGCTCTTCACCGATGGTTTTTAAAAACCTGCCACATGATAAAAAGAGCGTATTAACAAGTGATGATATCCTGGAGATGGAAGAGATACCCTCCTCACTCCTGATAATCGGAGGCGGCTCAGTGGGGATTGAATTCGCTTATGTTTTCAATGTACTAGGAAGCGAAGTAACCGTGGTTGAAGTGATGGACGAAATTCTTCCGACAAACGATAAAGATATAGGAAACGCTTTAAGAAAGAGTCTCTCGAAGAGAGGCATCAGGTTTCTTACTCATACTGAACTTAATCAAATTGAAAAAATAGAAGATGCCGTTGAGACAACTGTTATGAAAAATGACGGAAATGCGGAAGTGCTTCAAAGCGAAAAAGTTCTTCTTGCCATGGGCAGAAAACCTGAAACAGAAGATTTGGGACTGGAAACTCTCAATCTCGAATATAGTGGAAGGTTCATAGATGTAGATGAGAATATGCAGACAAATCAGCAGGGCATCTACGCTATTGGAGATGTTACTGGCCCACCGATGCTTGCCCATCTGGCATCCGCACAGGGTTTACTCGTCTCGCACAATATTGCGGGTGTTGATTACCCGCCTATAAACAGTAACACGATACCGAAAGTAACATATACAAATCCTCAGGTCGCGAGTGTCGGTATGACTCAGGAAGAGGCAGAACTGAAAGGCCATGATGTAAAGATTGGCAGTTTCCCTTTCATGGCTAATGCTAAAACCAGGATAACAGGAGAAGGAGAGGAAGGTTTCATAAAGATCATAACAGATGCTTCAAGCAGTGAAATCCTTGGCGTACACCTGATAGGCCACGAAGTTGGAGAGCTGATAGGAGGCATGTCCCTCGCCATGAATATTGAAGCGACAACCCTGGAAGTAAGTGCCAATATCTTCCCGCACCCAACCCTATCAGAAGTATTCTCCGAAGCCTTTTACATGATTGAAGGAAAGGCAATACATATCTGATAATAAGCCAGGTCGCTCTCACGACAAAAACCATCCTTCGGCTCCGCTCAGGATAACGTGACTCGAGTGCTCAGAACAACGTTACACTGAGCGGAGTCGAAATGTTATCAGTATTAAATCAGGAAATAATCCTCTATTTACTTATGAACGGCCACAGCATTTTTTTCTTTTTCTTCCCGGCTCTTGTGCGCCGTGAATTATTTTGTCCTCAGTAAATTCCCTCATGTCTATAAACCTTTTTAAGTCATCATGCCTTCAGCCGCTTTTCCATTGCCAAATACCCCATAAACAGTGCATACGGATATTTGCCGTTTGATACGTGGTGTCAGCTACGCCCATGTCGTACTCAGCCCCATTCACATTCAGACCAGTATGGAACTGTTTTATTAATATCAAATTCCAATATGTTGGCATTGTATTCTTGTTTTATCATCAAATCAAATATTTTAGTAGCTGCAGGCTGCCTCCCTGTACCTGTTCGGGCAGGAAGCCTGCAGCTACTAAAATATTTGATAACAAATTGATCATTTAAGATTGGAATCAACTATTATTTGTAATAAATTATCTATCACTATATAATGGTGCTGTTCAAAAGAAAAACACTACTTTCTAGCACTGTTTGTAAGTAGTTTAGAGACATAAAAAGTCGAAAGGACTAGATACCCGCTCGACTGACTGCGGGAATGACAGATTAACAATATGCTTAACACACTAAAAAAAGTTTTCGGATTTGAATCATTTCGCCCTAATCAAGAGGCTATTATCAAGAACATCCTGGAGAAAAGAGATGTTTTTGCCGTGATGCCTACGGGAGGCGGCAAATCGCTCTGTTATCAATTGCCTGCGAGGATTATGAAGGGGACTGCTGTTGTTATAAGCCCTCTGATCTCCCTTATGAAGGACCAGGTTGACGCGGCCATTGAGAATGGAATTTCAGCTGCCTTTTTAAACAGCTCTTTAAGCCCACAGGAGATGTCCGGTATATACCAACAACTGAAGAGCAACGATTTGGAACTGCTATATATTGCACCGGAACGTTTTGCCATGCCGAGTTTCCTCGAAACTCTGAAAACGATTCCCATATCTCTTTTTGCCATAGACGAAGCACATTGTGTTTCCGAATGGGGGCATGATTTTCGTCCTGATTACCTGAGCCTCTGTAATATTACCCAAACATTTCCACACATTCCGGTATCAGCTTTTACGGCAACTGCAACGCCAAATGTCCAGGAGGATATTATCACTAAGATTGGTTTGAGATCTCCATATATTATTCGTGCATCATTTAATCGTCAGAATCTCTTTTACCAGGTAAAAAGTAAGACGGGTATAGAATCGCAAATAGTGGATTTTCTCAAAGAGCATGAAGATGAACCAGGTATTATATACCGCAGCACACGAGACTCGGTTTTCAGATTGACAGAATTTCTCGTAGATCAAGGTATCAGCGTGCTTCCTTATCACGCTGGATTGAGTCCAGAAGAACGCAAGAGAAACCAGGAAGCATTCAGTAGAGACAGGGTTACCGTAATAGTAGCAACAATTGCCTTCGGGATGGGAATAGATAAATCAAACGTACGCTTTGTAATCCATGCTGATTTACCGAAAAACATAGAAGGATATTACCAGGAAACAGGGCGTGCGGGACGTGATGGAGAGAGGGCTGATTGCCTTCTCCTCTTTGGCAGACAGGATATTCCTAAAATAAGATTTTTTATAGACCAGATGCCCAATGAAAATGAACGGTCAATTTCAATGGAAAAGCTGTACAAGAGTGTTAAATACGCTTCACATAATGTATGCAGACGCAGGCAGCTTCTGGAATACTTTGGTGAAACTTATACAGAGGAAAACTGTGGGGCGTGTGATATCTGTGCGGGTAATATAGAGAAGGTTGATATAACAGTTGATGCGCAGATAGTGATGTCGGCGATGTCAAGGACCGGTCAGTATTTTGGCATCAGACATATCATTGACATTGTGGTCGGTGCGGACACAAAGCGTATACGCGAGCTCCAGCATAACGAGATCAAAACTTATGGTGCAGGTAAACACAAAGAGAAGAAGCACTGGCAATTTATTATTGATGAACTTCTGGCACAAGAGGCTATCGCTCAGGACGGCGGCCAGTACCCTGTGTTAATCATGACCAACAAGGGTACAGAGATACTCTATGGCAGAGAAAAAATAGAGGGATTAAAGAGGGAAGAGATAAAGAAGAAGCCGAAGGCATTCAAAGTAAGTGGTTTTCAACCTTACGATGAAGTCCTTTTTGATAAACTTCGTGTTCTTCGAAAGGGACTTGCGGAAGAGCATAAGGTCCCGCCGTACATAATTTTTTCAGACATGACACTTCATCAGATGTGTATTTATTATCCTTCAACATTGGATGAGATGATAACCATTAGCGGTGTCGGAGAGACTAAACTTGAGCGATACGGAACAGACTTTACAAAAGAGATAAGGGCACATCTTGACAAAAACCCTGACATTTCTATCCCGGAAAGATCACCCTCTGATTTGACGGTGAATAGACCACAGCAAAAGGTGAAAGAAAGTACCATAGAGAAAACATATGAGTTTTTTAATGAAGGACTTTCGGTAAAGGAAATTGCAAAAGCCCGTAATCTTGCATCGTCTACTATCACAGGACACCTTGAAAGCCTGATAAGAGATGGCCGTGTTGCTGAAATAGACCGTCTTATTGACCCGGCAAAGCGTAATACAATCGAAGAGATGTTTTTCGCTCTTAAGACTTGGAATACAGGACCAATTGTTGAATATTCCAAAGGTACTGTCAGTTATGATGATGCAAGACTTGTACGGGCTTATATTCAACGTAAGACAATATAGATAACTCTACGCTGCTATTAAGCCAATTATTCAAAGGTTCAATAGCGACACAGAATATTTACTATACAACTTTCTCTTTTGATTCATAGTAATTATGTTTTTCGAAACATACTATTGCTAAAAGTCCTTATAACTGTCATCATGTTCTACAATCCTGTTTGTACCCATTGGAATTACGGCCTCAAGGTCTCTACTCTGAGTAGCATTATGACCATTGCCATCCGTTTTAACTTTACGAACCCGCTCCGCTTTATTGACGCGTGGAACACCTTGAGAAGAGATTCTTCCCCTTGATTCCTTCTCGCCGGTACTCGATGCAACATTTCCTGTACTTCCAACCAGTGCTGCAAGGGTATCAATCTGGTCCATCAGGTTCTCTGTCTGAGCTGTCATCTCTTCACTTGCAGAGGCAGTCTCCTCTGCATTGGCGGCGTTCTCCTGTGTTACCTGGTCCATCTGATGTATTGCATTATTCACCTGACTTATTCCTTCTGACTGCTCAACCGAGGCATTCTTTATCTCCTTCGTCAGGTCTGTCGCCTTTTTGACGTTCCTCACAATATCCTGTAAGGCATCTCCGCACTTAACCGCAAGTTTGGCTCCGTTATCTGCTTTGGTTACACTCTCATCTATCAATGCTGTAGTGTCTTTTGCCGCCGCCGCACTCCTCTGCGCCAGGTTTCTCACCTCTTCCGCAACAACAGCAAAACCCTTACCGTGTTCTCCCGCTCTTGCCGCCTCTACAGCAGCGTTAAGTGCAAGAAGGTTAGTCTGAAACGCAATACCGTCTATCACCTTCGTTATCTCCGCTATCTTCTTGCTGCCTGTATTTATCTCGCCCATCGCTGTATTCATCTCTTCTACCGTGCTATTGCCATTCTCTGCCGAGACACTGCACATATCTACTAATTTGGCCGCTTCCTCAGCATTGTCCGCATTCTGCTTTGTCACGGCAGCCATCTCTTCCATTGATGCGGAGGTCTCCTCTAATGAGGACGCCTGTTCTGAAGAACCCTCTGCAAGGCTCTGGCTGGATGACGAAACCTGCCCGGATGCAGATGCTATCTGTGATGAACAATCCGTCAGACTGTCAATCATATTCTTGATCACAGTAGTTACGTTACCAGTGATCCTGGTAACTAAATAGCCTATTCCTACAATGAGTACCAACATTCCTCCTGCCAGTTTCCACATACTTGCTCTTAATGAGGCAACTGCTTGAAGCGCCTCATCCTCGTCAATCTCTGACATAATAGCCCAGTCCACATCTTCAATATCCACCGGTGCGTAAGCGCTGAGTACAGAAACATTGCGATAATCAGGAAAAATCTCTATATGAGTATTACCCGCAATAGCTGCCCTGGTCCCCTTCGTATCAACCTTCTGCAGCATTATAGTACTATCCTTTGCATTAATCTTGTCCAGCACGTCTTGATCTGTGCCCAACCTTTTCATCAGTGTGTAATAACCATCTCTGTCTTCTATAAGGAAACGAGACTGACTCCTCATAGCCAGGTCCCTGCCGATAAGATACGTCTCTCCACTGCTGCCTAAGCCTACATTTTTCCAGTCACTGTCAGATGTCATGACAGCGTTAATTTTATCAATCGGCATCTGAAAAATCAAAATTCCTATCTTTTTCGTACCATTATATATCGGTGATGCTATAAAACTTGCCGCGTTTTCGTATGATGGCGCATAGGGTTCAAAGTCCACCAGCTTTACAAAGTCTGGTTCGTTGCTGTTATTTGCCTCATTGAAAACTCTTGCAAAATTAGTGTCAGCATAAGGTCCGTTTTTAAGAGAGGTGGCAAAGTCCAGCTCTTTAAAAACAGAATAGACTATATTTCCGCTATCCGGATCAACAATAAAGATATCATAATATCCAAATTGTTCCAGATATTCTCTTATTACGGGATGATAAACTGTATGTGCTTTATTATATGATGACTTCCCATCTGCGATATCCACGGTATCCAGCTGATGTTTTTCTCCCAGTTTATTTGGGTTCGCAGCTATAAGATGATATTGTAACGCTATTGAATTGTCATCAAGCTGATTAAGATAGCGGACTACATTTGACTGTTTCCCATTGTTTAGTTGTTTATACTCATTTTCAAAATCGCCGGTATAGTAATTTTTTAAAGCGGATTTATATTCATCTATTTGAGAATCAGATATATCATTTTCCGTTCGGAATTCTGAAAAAGCGTCTTTAAAGTACTTTGTTGCATCCACAATCATTCTATCTTCAGAAAATGTTTGTACCTGTTTTCTGATAGTAGAGAAATAGTCCTCTATCTGTTTCTTTTTCGTCTCCCTTACTGAAACCAGTTGATTAAATGACTGCTGTTTTAATGCCTTGCTGGATGAATTATTGCTGAGAATTCCCATTATCGCAAGAGGCACTAAACCTGCTATCAAAAACAGGATAATTACCTTTGTTCCCATTCCAATCCTCATTTTTTTCTTTCTCCTTTCTTAATTTAAGTCTGCTATATTCAAAAACCCTTAAGTTTTTAATTAGCAGATAAGATATTATAGTTTGATAAATTCTTTAAGATATTTGACATTCCATTGGAAATGGAAGACTTAACTTGTTTTTGTTTACAATTAATATTTTGATTATTCTCTCTAAATTCTTCACCCCAAAAAGCTAATAACATTTTTTTACCATTCTTTACAAAAATGAAAATAACATAGATGTGAGATAAAATACTTTTCGGGATAATATGAAAAATGTTTAGAGAAAAAATTACAGATGCTGTCTTTATCTGAAATACAGAAAAGGAATTTTTTATTGAATGTATTAATATAACGACAGAAGTGGCGTCTCTTTTGTGTTAGTAGACTGGCAGGTATTTCAATAGGGGCTTCTTATTTGCATTCGGATAAGTGATGAGTTTAATAAGTCAATCCGATATAAATATCTAAAGATTTTGTAATTAAATAAAGCTGTTTATTGTTTATAGAACGTTACGTATCCTTTTGCTTCAAGATAGTTTAATATCTCCCTTGTTGACTCTTCTATCGACAATATTGATGTATCAATTGTTATCTCAGGGTTCAGAGGTTCTTCATAAGGAGCTGAGATACCCGTAAAGTCCTTAACTTTGCCTGCACGTGCCTCTTTATATAAGCCTTTTGTGTCACGTGTTTCACAAACTTCAAGAGAGCACTTAACATAGATCTCTATAAATTCGCCGTGGGCCAGGAGCTTTCTGACATTATCCCTGTCTTCTCTGTATGGAGATACAAAAGCGGCAATTGTTATTATATTTGCTTCTGTAAACAACTTTGTTACTTCACCAATTCGGCGAATATTCTCAGTGCGGTCTTCGGGCGAGAAGCCAAGGTTTTTGTTCAGGCCATGACGAATATTATCACCATCAAGTATGTATGCCTGGTGTTTGTTCTCAATGAGGGCATGTTCGAGTTCAACAGCTATTGTTGATTTTCCTGAACCGGAAAAACCTGTAAGCCATATGGTAACACCTTTCTGATTCAGTAATTTTGCCCTGTCCTCTTTTGTTATCTTTCCATGATGCCATTTGATATTTGTTGCTTTTATTTTCGCCATTTCAGCTCCTCTCTAAAGGCCCGGGAATTAATCAATTTCTGCTTTCACCTCTTTTTGGTCCCTTGAACATCAAGTGTTCAAAGAGAGGTGAAATGCGGAGAAAATATACTATGAATAATCGAAACATTATACCGCCATATATTTGTGTTAAAAAAACGCATGGAAAATGACCAGTATGTAGAGATTGTCTCCGGCAGTTGAAACAATTGTATTCCTTATGAGGAATCAAGGCAAGTCGATTTTGAAAAAGCACAGAAATCCGAACTGATTTCTGTTGAAATTTGTTTTATACTGTAGTAGTTTTTAATAATAAATTTTGAATAGGAGAGAAACAATATGAAAAAAAGAAAAACTCTGATAATGGGTGCTGCGGGAAGAGATTTCCATAATTTCAATGTCTTCTTTAAAGATAATGAGGACTATGAGGTTGTGGCATTTACGGCAACTCAGATCCCGAACATTGCTGACCGCAGGTATCCATCTGGACTTGCCGGCAGGTTATACCCTGAAGGGATTCCTGTCTACGACGAAAAAGGGCTGTCCGGGCTTATAAAAAAATACAGGGTTGACGATGTGATATTTGCGTACAGTGATGTGCCGTACGAATACGTAATGCACAAGGCCAGTGAGGTTCAGGCTGCCGGCGCGAGTTTTATTATTTTAAGTGCTGAACAAACTATGCTTAATAGCAGGGTCCCTGTCATTGCTGTTTGTGCAGTCAGAACCGGATGCGGAAAGAGTGCGGTGACAAGAAGAGTCTGCCGAATATTAAAAGATGCTGGGAAAAAAGTTGTGGCTATCCGTCATCCTATGCCTTATGGAGACCTGTTAAAGCAAAAAGTACAGCGTTTTGAAACATATGAAGACCTTGCTAAGCATGATTGTACAATAGAAGAGATGGAGGAGTATGAACCTCATATTGAAGAGGGAACTACTGTCTATGCGGGTGTTGATTACGATGCAATATTAAAAAAAGCTGAAGAGGAGGCTGACGTAATAGTGTGGGATGGAGGTAACAATGATTTGCCTTTTTTCAAACCGGACCTCCATATAACACTTGTCGATCCACTTAGGCCGGGCCATGAACTAACATTTTTTCCGGGTGAAACCAACCTGAAGCTTGCACACATAGTTATCATAAGTAAGGAGGAATTTGCTGACGCTGAAAACATAATCAAAGTTAAGGAGAATATCAATATAACAAACCCGGATGCTTCTATTATTGATGCGACGCTGGATATTTCAGTTGAGAATCCTGATAAAATAAAGGGCCTTAGGGTTCTTGCTGTGGAAGATGGACCTACAGTAACACACGGTGGGATGGCTTATGGTGCTGCTGTTCTTGCGGTCAGGAAATATGGTCCATCCACACTGGTTGATCCAAAACCATTCGCAACAGGAAGCATAATAGAGACATTCAAAAAATATCCTGATATTGACAGGCTTCTTCCTGCCATGGGTTACGGCCAAGAACAAATCCTCGAACTGGAAGAAACTATTAATAAAACAGAGTGTGATACTGTAGTCACAGGTACACCAATCGATTTAGGCAAAATAATCAGTATAAACAAGCCTGTTGTAAGAGCAAGGTATGAACTCAAGGAAATAAGTAAGCCAGACCTGAATGCCATAATAACAGACTATATTGCATCAGGCTGAGCAATTAACTCCTTAGCCGGTTTTTGCTGCAGCAAGGAAATATTAATATCTTGCCTTTTAAAATATGGTATTCCATTGTAAATAAGGGCCTGGGAAGAATAATTTTTGTTTCATCATTATTATTGTTTTTCTTATCAGCGCCAGAAATCTCCACCTTTTCTAATCCTCTTGACAGAAAAAGATGAAGTCTTGCCTCTGTGCCATTGCGCACTATTTGTTGTCACACTTTTGTGCCATGGCACAAAAGTGTGTATAAAAACACTCTCCCGTATAAGCCATAAGCACAGTAAAAAAGTTATTTTGAAACAGCTTAAGTATATATTAATTATAATGTTATCACATCTGTATTTTTTGTTTACAAAATTAATAGAATTTACGCACTAGTTTGGCACATGACTTGTGCCTAATATCTAACATTGGCCTATACCAAGTAGGGATACAGGGATAACCGGTTCGGTGACGGTATCACATTATACTATAAATATAAGGAGCTACTGGTGATCAAATAAAGCCAACACGGGTGTTATCAAAAAAAACATTTTTTGGCAGTCAAATTCTAGGCTACTGGAACATCCGTCTGTAATTAGTTTTAACACTTTTTCTCATATCGGAAGTCCATGTCCGTTTATGGTAACATAAATAGCAGAAAAGAGTTGATTCTCTATTTTCATTGTTTAAGTACAGAAACTATTCAAGGAGGAAACAGATGATAAAAAAATCATTTCTTCACACAAAGGCGATGTACCCAGACATGCAAGTTACCCTGAAAGCAACAGAACAGAAGATTGGCTGGATACGAAAACGCAATATCAACTTGCTGAAAGGATTGAATCTATACAATATCCTTATACTTGCGCGATTAGAAGCTTATATGCCCGTATGTTTTTTTAGTACAATGGTGGGGTTAGGCATTGCAGATAACTCACATAGATTAATGTCCCTTTTAATTATTGGGTTGGCCAATACGTTTGCCATGGCAGCAACTTGTGCATTTAATGATGCTGAAGATGCACCCGAAGACATGCTTGCACGCTCTACAAGAAATATTATTGCGCTAGGCGATGCCTCAAAATCTACCGGGTATGTAATAGCAGCAACTGCTGCAATTATAAGTCTTTCACTATCAATTATTGCTGGAATTAACGTATTCTTAATTATTCTGACATTTATTGCTATCGCCTTCCTATACTCCTGGAGACCTGTTAGAATGAAGGCAATGCCTTTTTTGGATTTATCCACCCATGCCATTATGGGTGGCTTAATGTTCCTTTCATCAGCATGGTCATCTGGTATCTTATGGGAAGGTCATGTCTTCTCAGTTTGTTTGATTTTTTCTTCAGGAATCACCTTAGCACTGTTAGCTCACCAATTGTATGATTATGAGAATGACATAGTGAATAAAATCACAACAACAGTAGTGGTTTTAGGCAGAAGAAAAACTTATTGGATAAAGGGGCTTATCTATTTCTTAATAGTATGCCTGCTTGCAAAAGAGAATCTGTCAGGATTTTTTTCGTTTAAGTTAATTTTGTCATTTTGCGTTGTGGCAGGTAGCATGATTTTAATAGCAATAATATTATATCCTAAACAAGCGTTTTATGTATCAAAGCGGATGATTCCATGGGCAGTAAACGCAGGTGCAGGAACAGCTATTCTTATGTGGTATATCAGGAATTAGATATAGATTGCCATATTTGTACATTTGCTACTCAGCAGAACCTGTGGGTAAACAGGCAAATGTGATGGACATAAGTAATTACATAATAGAAACTTAACAGTTTAAAATGCTATTTCATATTTGATAGTGAATTTTATTCTCAAGTATTAAAATAAATATTGTATATTTTTTATTCCCTTTGGCGTGGCCAACATAAAAATACTGTGATAATTTACCAACAAATTCTAATAATAAAGAGTCGAAACTATTTTGCGGCCAATCATTTTTCCGGATTTATTATAAAAAATCAGGAAAAATCAAAAATGGTTAAAGCAGGTTTACCTATACATACAACGGCCTCAAAATACCCAACTTCAGTAAATGAACCGTTTACATTTCTTGGTATATATTTTGCGACCAACCATATTTCCGGATTTATTATAAAGAATCAGGAAAAATCAAAAATGGTTAAAGCAGATTTACATATACATACAACGGCTTCAAAATACCCAACTTCAGACAAAGACCCGTTTAAATTTCTTGGTATACAAGATTGTTATGTACATCCTGAAGAGGTATATAAAACAGCCAAGAAAAAGGGTATGGACTTTGTTGGCATAACGGATCATCATTCAATTGAAGCCGCCCTGTATTTAGATGCTAAATATCCGGATATTATCATAGGTGAAGAATTAGATGTAAAAGCATCTGATGATGGACACCTCATTCATTTATTGGTATATAATATAAATGAAAAACAACACCATGATCTTTCCGATCTTAGAAATATTGGGGTTAAAGAGACATGCGAATATACTAGAAAAAATGACATAATTCACTCCTGGGCCCATCCTAACCTGAGTCCGGTAAAAGCTGTTCTCTCTAAAAAATTAATTGATGAATTAATGAATTATATTGACAGAGTTGAGATCAAAAATGGATTTGATACCCGTACGGGAAATAATTTTGCAAAAGACATTGCAAAAAATTATTCTAAAAAAATTTCAGGTGGCAGTGATGCTCATATAAAATCTTTTATAGGAGATGTTTTCACTCATAATAATTCTACAAGAAACAAAGCCGATTTTTTAGAAGCTCTCAAAGAAGGGGAGGTTGAGGTATCTGGATTAGATATGAATTCATACAAGCTACAAAAAATGATATATCAATTTGCGTATCAATCATTGGTTATGGACATTTTTTTGAATCCGCATAAAAGAGTCAGGGAAAATTATAAAAAATATTTCCTGGATCAATTCGTAATTCTAACAACTTTCTTTCCATTGTTGGTTACATTATTACCATCTATCTTTATTTCATATATCCACGAAAAAGCTAGTGATAAACGGACTTTAAAATTAAGCAGTGAATTGGCTGTGAGATTTCTAAACAATAATTATAAAGAAATTGTACATTCAGCCGGAAAGAGTAAACCAAGAATTGAATTTTCTAAAGGAGTTGTATAATAAAATATTTCTTAGACCAATTCTTAACGCTAACAACTTCCTTTCCAATATTGGTTGCATTCTTGCCATATGTCTTTATTTCAGATTTGAGCACAATAACGAGAGATAAACAAGCTTCAAGGTTACACTACGAATTTAATATGGCAATTTTACGTTAATATTGCCAGTTTTCGTTGTTTCATGTCGCGTATGTTGCCATGGGAAGTAAATAGAGGCGTAATAGCAGTTATTATTATGTGGTATATTTCATGATAGAAGCATAGTCATCCTTTAGGGATAGAAAGAATAATGTATCATGTCTCACATCTACGATGTTGTCATTATAGGAGCTGGGCCTGCTGGGTGTGCTGTTGCCCATAATCTTTACAGACAGGGTATTAAGAATTTTCTCCTGGTCGACAAAAGTAAGTTCCCAAGAGAGAAGATATGTGGAGGTGTTTTATTTTTAGAGACACAAAAGTTTCTTAAGGAGATGGGATTACTGAATGAAGTTAAAGCTCGTTCATATGAAGTAAAGAGAAATTACAACATTACACCGTATGGAACAATTCTCAAAGTACGAAATGGAAATAGCCAGGATCCTGAATTTCTCGTCTTGAGGAGAAAAATTTTTGATCAAATTCTATTGAATTACATTAAGAGATTGAAAATTCCTGTAAAAGAAAACATGCATATAAGAGGATTATGGGAAAATAATAGCACAATACGTGGCGTAATCTCCAGGGAAGGTGAATACATCGGGGCAAAAATTATAGTGGTCGCTACCGGAGTGAATTCTTCCAGATTTTATTTGAAGAGACGGCATTACTTTCAGGCAATTGGCTATACGGGACAGTTTGAAAATACAAAATTTATGAAAAACACCTGTTATACAATTTACGATAAGGATTTCCTTCCACTATACGGATGGATGGTTCCTGAAGCAGATGATCTGGTTAATATTGGAGTAGGTTTGGAGCAGCCTATGTTCAGTCAGGATAAAATAAAAAAATACTTTGAGAGATTGTGCTCTGTGCATTTCAAGCCCTATCTGCATGAGGCAAGGCTTGTCGGTATTGCAAGAGGATTCCCATTAAGATATACATATCGTATAAAAGATATTGTTGACAGGAATATTTTATATGTGGGAGAGGCTGGAGGGATAGTAAACCCTGTTACCGGAGAGGGAATTTCTCAAGCTTTGATCAGTGGTAAATTAGCCGCACATGCAATCTCAAGCTTTTTGAGTAATAACGAGCAAGCAGAGCTTACAAACTATGAGAAGATGGTGAGAAGAAGATATCATACTTTCCCCTGGATGCGATTAGTAAAGTCATTTATGAATCATAAACTAAATTGGCGTATCATTGAAACATTTCAAGGAAAAGAAGGAAAACTGCCTCTTTAAGAATTTTAGAATCTATTGTTCCCGCTCCAGTTAAAAAGTTGACTTTTATATATAACGTTGAAATTATCGGTGTTTGGGAAAGTCAATATGAGGGATTGAAAAAGAATAATTTCTTTTTACCTCTTTCATCACCTCATCTTGAAGCTCTTTTTCCTTCTGATTTTAACGTTATAATACGTAATGAGCAAGTACAACCAGTAGAAGATTATTTACAATGGAATTTGCTTATCTCAAAATCTGATGGGCATATACACTCTTGTTGAAGTAAATGGTAAAGGTTCATTCGACAAAAGTCTACAGCAAAGCCCACTTAACAATAGGCAATTTAAAGGAGTTGATTTTTACATGCAGATTAAAAACAATGACATTGTCGAATACTATAGGAAAAATGAACTGTCATATCACCTTTGGGGACGAAACTATCACTACGGCTACTGGGATGGAACGACAAATCATTTATTCAAGGCAACCCAGAAATTAAATGAAGTTATGGCTCAAATTGCGTGCATCAGAAAAGGCGATCGCGTTCTGGATGCAGGGTGTGGTGCTGGTGGGAGTAGTACATATTTAGCAAAAAATTTCGGATGTCATGTCACGGGCATCACCATATGTCCAAGACAAGTTGATTTTGCAAATAGAAATGCAAAAAAAGATGGTATCGATCAACTAACAGAGTTTCTCGAAATGGATTATATAAAGACAGAGTTTGCAGAAAATCAATTTGATGTTGTCTGGGGAGTGGAAAGTGTCTGTCACGCTGATGGTAAAGATAGATTCATCAGGGAAGCCTATCGTGTTTTAAAGGATGGAGGCAGGCTCATAGTAGCAGACGGGTTTGCCAGTAAAAAGGATTACAATCATGCAGAACAAAGATCCATGGACAAATGGGTTAAAGGATGGGCAGTCAACTATCTAGAAACACCGGAGAATTTCATAAAATTTTCCAGTGAAACAGGTTTTCAAAATAGCAATTATCGAGATATAACTAAAAATGTATTTCCTACAGCAAAGTTGATGTACTATTTAGCTTTACCCTTTATCCCATTTCATCTGTTTGATAAAATTTTTCCATTGAAGTCATATCCTCTGGAAATGTGGTTTCATCAATATGAGGCCTTAAAAAATGGTTTATGGGAATATGGCATTTTTAATGCAAAAAAGTGCATAGCAGAATCACAACTGAAATCAAACAGTTTATAGCTGGCAAGCAGTGGAAAGAAATTGAGTTTATTAATACCTCAATATTATAACTCCGACTTATTCTGGTTAGGTATTATAGCTATCAGAAAAAATATCTTTTTTTAACAAAAATATACTATGAACGATAAATTTAGAAAAATACTTCTCAGAAAAATAAACTTAGATTCAAGAGTTATAAGGGTTTTCATATCTCTCACCTTTATTCTTTTCCTTTTACTGAATCTATCTTTTTTTCCTACTGAAAGTGTTCATGCTCAGAACGAAGAGATGGAGCTTGAAGAGATATTTGCTATCTTTTCAGAGGAGGAGATAGTTGTCAGTGCATTAAAAAAACCCAGAAAGGTTTCTAAATCTCCAGCCATAATGAGTGTGATTACGGCCAGACAGATAAAACAAATGGGCTTCAGGACATTATCGGATGTTTTAGAAACAGTACCTGGCTTTGATGTCTCCATGAACAAAAATGGTACCAGGGAAATTGGTGTGAGGGGCATACTTCTTCTGGACTCATCAAAAATAAAGGTACTGATAGACGGACATTCCATTAATGAACCGGCGACAGGCGGTGCTACCTGGCTTTTTGACAGTCTTGTTGTTGAGAATGCAAAAAGGATAGAGATTATCAGGGGCCCCGGTTCGGCACTTTACGGTCAAAATGCTTTTCTTGCTGTCATCAACGTTATAACAAAGGATACAGATGATATCGATGGTTTACAAGTGACTGCAAGTGGTGGTTCCTTTGATACCCAGAATTATAATGTGTTATTTGGAAAGGAATTTGGTGCTCTGAAAGCTTCCGGATTCTTTGACTTTTTCGATACGGAAGGATTCAGTAAAAAGATTGAAGAGGATTTTGTTTTTGCCACGGATCCGGCCTCACTTACTCCTGGAAGATCTCAGAACCAAAAGGAAAGAATAGACCTGAATCTAAAGCTGTCGTATAAAAACCTGGAGCTCAATTCAAAATATATGAATAGAAAGAAGGAAGGTTACGTAGGTATTGATAACACCCTTAGCGATGATACAACCTGGAGAGATACCTATGCATTTACAGAATTAATTTATAATATTAAATATAGTGAAAAGTTTAATATTAAAACAAGAGCATATTATGATTATTACTATAGTAGTGCTGAGATTGAGACGCGTCCTGAAGGGTTTGTTGATCAATTTACACGTCTTTTCCCTGATGGTATAAAATCAGTTACACGGTTTAAGGAACACACTTTAGGGATTGAAACCCAATTTAATTATAAAGTGTTTGAACGAAACGAATTGACGTTTGGATTCCAATATGAGTGGATACACCAGAATAGCGTAAATCTTGATGCAAATATATTTCCTCCTACCATTGGTCCCCTTTCATCATTGACTGATTTCAGTCACGACTTTCCATTTACCAGAAGAAGTGCGACAAGACAGATATGGTCGCTTTACCTGCAGGATGAGTGGAACATTACGAAGGATGTTGATTTCACATTTGGTGTGAGATATGACCACTTTACACGGTTTGATAGTACAACCAATCCAAGGGCCGGGTTGATATGGCGGTTTATAGAGGACGCACACTTGAAGCTACTCTTTGCAACCGCCTTCAGGGCACCTAATTTTAACGAACTGTTCTTTGCAAATAATCCCATTGAGATAGGCAACTCTAACCTGGATCCTGAAAAGATAAATACATTTGAAGTTGGTCTGGGTTACAATTTTACCGAGCATGTAAGAGGTAATGTTAATTATTTCTTTAATAGAATAAGGGACAGGATACAAAAAGATTCACAAACTCCCTCACAGGACCAAAACCTGGGAGGGGCGAGGATAAAAGGTATCGAAGCAGAATTGAAGGCAGATTGGGGAAATGATAATTATGTCTATGCCAATTACACATTTCAAGATGCTGAAGAGACAAGGGACAGGAACCGTTTAGCTTTCGTCCCGATACATAAAGCAAATCTAGGATTTAATATAGGGTTCTGGAAATATGCCAATGCCAACGTTAACACATTTATCAGTGGGCCAAGGCCGAGGGAAGATGGTGATACAAGAAGAGACCTGCCTTCTTACACACTTTCAAATCTCACGCTTATTGGAAAGAACTTCATTGACAATTTTGAGATAAGAGGATCAGTGTTTAATCTTTTTGATAAAAGCTATGATGATCCTGCACAAAAAAATACAGTCCCTACAGATTATCCTCAACAAGGCAGGTCATTTATAATTGAATTACGTTACCGGTTTTGATTAATGATAAATACAATCCGCATATTTTTGGTACTTATTATAACTCTTTGTTCACTCATTAGCAGTACTTACTGTGCTCATGCAGAAAAGACAGCAGTTGTGATCAAGAGTCAGAGCCTCTCCGCATATAACGAAGTTGTTAATGGCTTCCAGGATGAATGTATTGAAAATAATATTAAGATAAAATCAATTTACGATCTGAATGGCAAGATGAAAGTCGGGCAGAAGATAGTACGCAAGGTCAGGATGGAAAAGCCGGATATTGTTCTGGCAATAGGAGTTCTGGCGGCGACTGTAGTAAAAGAGAAAATCGATGATATACCTATTGTGTTTTGTATGGTAATTAATCATGAACGATTTTATCTTTCTGCGCCAAACATAACAGGCATTTCAACTGAAATTGCCATAAAAGACCAATTGAAAGGTTTTCAGGCTGTTTTAAGCCCGTTTAAGCGTATGGGTGTAATTTATGACCCTTCTAAGACTGGAAACATTGTTGAAAACGCAGAGAAAGAAGTAGAGAATAGTGGTATGAGTCTGGTTAAATATGAAATTGATTCACCAAAAGAGGTATCCGATGCGATGGAAAAGCTGATAGGCAAGATTGATGTCCTGTGGTTGTTGCCTGATAGTTCAGTAGTAACGAAAAAGTCATTTGGATTAATTAAATCCACTACACTCAAAAACAGGATTCCTTTGCTATGTACATCAGATGCTTTCGTGAAGGCAGGAGCCCTGGCAGCCGTGTTTCCGGATTATAATTTTGTCGGAAGACAGGCAGCAGGATTAGCCAGAAAAATATTAGTACAATCCGTCGCAGGTTCGCTTGGTATCGTAAATCCGGACCACTTTAGATTAGCAATAAACACCGATACAGCAGAAAAACTTGGTTTAGAAGTTAAAGTGGGCCAGGAAGATCTGAAGATAAAAATTTATCCATAAAACTTTTGATATTAGAAAATTAAATGAAAATTGGAATAAGATTCAAATTCATATTTTTCACAAGTTTACTAATTTCCATTATAGGAGTATCCAGTAGTTGGTTCTTCTCAACTCAAGCGAGGAGACAGCTTGAAGAAGAGTTAAAGAAAAGAGGTTATTCTTTAATATCTCAACTTGCACAGGATGGTGAGGTTAAAGATTCCATGAGTGTCGCGCAAAAAGCTTTCTTTTTTGAACCGATCAGAAGGTTACGCAATTTAGATATAGAGAAGGAGCTGGCATATTGGCGTGTGTTGCTTGCTCAGGATAATATTCTGCTTGAAGAAAAAGAAGAATGGATTAAGACGGAAATTGATAAAATACCTGTACACAACAACATTAAGAGCATTACAGGCCCTGTTTTTAATGTTTACATTACAGATACCGGTGAACAATTTTATAATTTTGTTATACCTATTTATGAAAAGCATTCAATTGCTGATGAAGAATTTGCCGCCCAATTTTTTGGTTCAGGTGAAGATTATGATCAGAAAGAGGAAAAACTCCTGGGGATTATTCAGATCGGTCTGACCCCTGAACGGATTAATAATAAGATGCAGACTGTCCTGTGGACAAGCAGTTTACCATTGGGATTTATTATTGTATTAGTCGGCGTAGGTGTTTCGTATTTTATAGCAAGTGGAGTAGTAAAACCCGTTAAACATCTTGTAACAATAACGGAAAAGGTCGCGGCTGGTGACTTGGGACAGAAAGTTGAAATTAGTTCGGGAGATGAAATAGGACTGTTGGCATCTCAATTTAATCAGATGACAAGAAGCCTGAAACAGCTTATTGATGAAAAAGAAGGTGTTATGGATGAACTGAAAAGAGTAAATACGGAACTCTCATCAATAAATATTGAGCTGGTCCAGAAGAATGAGCAATTGAATGATGCGCAGGAACAACTGGTAAGAACTGAGAAATTAGCCGCTGTTGGAACATTAGCTTCCGGAGTAAGCCATGAATTAAGAAATCCACTTAGTGCCATAAAAAATGCTGTTTTTCTTTTGAAAAGAAAATTGTCCAGGAAACCATTGCCGGATATTGACGAAAAGTCAATGCAATTTCTTGATATTATGGACAAGGAGATTGATAGAAGTTCCAGAATAATAAATGACCTTTTAGGATTCACACGTGTTACCAAACCCACCAGGTTTAGCTCAGATATCAATGAAGTTGTGAATGAAGCGATATCTAGAGTAGAGATTGCTGAAAATATACAACTGTCTGACAACCTGCAATCCAATCTGCCTCTGGTAATGATAGATCCAAACCAGATAGGCCAGGTACTTATAAACGTGATTGAAAATGCCTGTCAGGCAATGGTGGATAGTGGAGAACTGACAATCAGCACAAAAGTGTCAGGTCGTTTTATCGAAATTGAAATTGGTGATTCGGGATGTGGAATTCCTGAAAAAGAGATAAAAAAAATATTCGACCCACTGTTTACAACTAAATCCAGTGGAACGGGGATTGGCCTGGCATTATGCCATGGAATTATGCAAAAACATAATGGGGTTATCAATGTGAAAAGCCAGGAAGGTGTTGGGACGAAAATGTTTATTAAACTACCATTAGTAGATGTAGATGAGTGAACAGCTTAACATATTAGTAGTAGACGATGAACCAGGTATAAGAATTACCCTGACAGAAATCCTGGAAGATGAGGGATACAACGTTATAGCGGCTGCAGATGGTTATAAGGGGATCGCCGCTGCTCAAAAGAAAAATTTTGAAATTGCTTTCATAGATATGAGAATGCCGGGAATTAATGGCATTGAGACATTTAAAGAAATCAAGAGAATTAGTCCCGGTACAACTGTTTTTTTGATGACTGCTTTTCTTGCTGAAGAAACTTTGAATGAAATGGTCGGGCTGGAAATACAGGCAATCCTGGACAAACCATTGGACCTGGATGTAATTTTGAAAACTTTAAAGGAAGATTTAACAAAGACTACTATACTGGTAGTTGATGACGAATGTTCTTTTCGCGAAACATTAAAAGAGGTGTTGGGGAAAAATGGGTACAGTGCATATGTAGCAGAAGACGGGCTCACTGCAATAAAAATGGCAAAAGAAACTCATTTTGATATTGTTTTTATTGATGTCATGTTACCTGGAATAAACGGGTTTCAAACACTTGAAAAGATCAAGGAAATTGATCCGGCAACAAACGTAATAATGATGACAGACCAGAATATTGATGATTTTATAGAGCCGGCGGTATCACGAGGGGCCTTTGCACATTTAACCAAACCTGTTGACTTGGTAAAGTTATTGCAATTAACAATTAATGCCATAGAAAACAGATAGAAGATTATTTAAAAGAGCATGGCAATGACAGTAGAAATGAGGGGAGTCCTTACACGGCAGGTCACCAAAGACAGGTTGCTGAACTTGCCAGTGCCACCGCAGAAAATATGGAAATTCCCAGGGAGCAAATTGATAGTATATGATAAATATTAGCCTCTTTTTTTTCTAGAATTATATCAAAACGAGTATAAATTGTCCGTTTCCCACTGACACTCCATCAATAGTCCTGAAACGATATTTGCATTCATCCTGAGTGTGTGTTAACATCATTGTATTCCAATTCTTTCTTAACTTGTTACCTGACTAAAGTTGAAACAAAGTAATTAAATCTCTAATGAATACTGATAAGGAAATATCACAAGAGGAACTCCTCAAAAAGAGGGCCGAAAGCATAAAAAGCATGTTTGGTTCTATAGTAGGCGTATATGACCTTCTGAATGCGTTATTAAGTCTTAATTTTGATAAGTCGTGGCGAAAGTTTGCTACAAAAGTAAGCGGCATAAAGCCGGATACAAAAGTGCTGGATGTTTGTACGGGTACGGGAGACCTTGCGATCTCATATTCAAAATTATTAAATGGAAACGGGATGGTAGTCGGAAGTGACTATTGCCATGATATGCTGAAATATGGGCTTCCGAAGATTAAAAAAAGAGATTTGGAAGACAAGATCAAACTTGTAGAAGCGGACACACTGCAACTTCCTTTTCGTGATAACGCATTTGATATATCTACCGTTTCTTTTGGTATAAGAAATGTCGCGAACCTTGAAGATGGAATAAAAGAGATGAGAAGAGTAGTCGGGCCGAACGGCAAGGTTGTGATATTGGAGTTCTCACAACCGACAAACTTTCTTTTTAAGAGAATATACTTCTTCTATTTTACCAGGATATTGCCAATGATTGGGAAGTTAATATCCAGAAGCAAGGTTGATGCATACTCATATTTGCCTCAATCAGTATTGGCTTTTCCGGATAGAGTCAGTTTAAAGAAAAAAATGGAGCAGTGCGGCCTGGAAGATGTAATGTTTTTTACCAGGACGTTGGGTATAGTGACAATCCATATAGGAAAAAAAACCGCAAATTCTTGAAAAAATAACAAAAGTACAAATTTTTATATTGATATTAAAGAGATATAAAATAAAATAAGAACTAAGTGGGGTATAGTGTAATGGTAGCACAATTGATTCTGGTTCAATTTGTCCGGGTTCAAATCCTGGTACCCCAGCTCTTTCTTTCTCAATGACTTACGACAATTTTGAAGCACCCAAAAAACCCTCTTTTTCACTGATTGTAGTCAAATTGTAGTCAGATTCTAAAATATCAACTCCAATTCTCAGACTTTCAGTACAGTGATGGGCATATCTCTTTTGAGTTGATATTTTAGAATCTGACTACAATCGGTGTACTTGACGGCCCAAGACTGGCCAGCATATCTGAAATTGTATTACTTTTACTCATTGCATTAGCTTGTACTCGCGAGTTGCCACCGGTCGATCTCCAGAACTCCGTTCCATCTTCTATGGTCGCATCTGCAAAAAACTCCTGAAGATGAACAAGTGTTTCTGCCTCGCTGAATGGTAGCAGTTCAAGCTGTCGAACTTTACTTGAAGGCATGAGAAGTTCGATACGCTCAGTTCTACATAGAGTAACAATCCGACATCCTTCTGGAACATTTTCACGCAATAGCTGATGAGCAAAACAGGAGTCACTACGCTCACTTGCCGCCATCTCTGCATTGTCCTCGGCATCAACAAAAACAACAAGAACCGCATCAGGATTTGCTTTCCAACAGTAACAACCTTCCCAATCTCAAGAATACCATTTTTAAATCGGTCGCTAATTGGTCGGCTAGTGACAATCGAGAACTTTACAGATCTAGAACGGCCATTTTGGCTTTCTTCACAGGAAATCCCACGAAATCTTTTTGCAAAACCCTCGATGGTGTCCCTCAAATCACTTAGGTTAAAATGCTCGGACACTCTCTATAGTAAATCGTGAAGTGCCTAGCGTTATAATACTTGTACTAGTTTGTTAAATCAAGATTAAAAATAAGGACTTACGACAAATTTTCTTGATTTTTAAATATCATATAAATATTGACTTACAAAAGAGGGTGTCAGTTGTTTTTTAGTATCAAGATATCAAATAAATATGATTAGTAAATAAATATGATTAGTAAATGGCTATCATATTTGTTACTTTTTACGTTTGAAGATTGATAAAAACAATAGTTGGAAGGATAAGATAGACCCTGTATGAAGAGATTTTTAGTTGACAAAGTTAACCTGTTTGTTAACATGTGTCCTTAATGAATGAAGTCATATTTTACGAGACTACATCAGGTCAGAAGCCAATTGAGGGCTTTCTTGAAACATTGTCAGCTAAAGAGGCACAGAAAGTGGCCTGGGTTGAATCTGGTTGAGGAGTTAGACCGTGTTCCTTCTCAGTATTTAAAAAAACTTACAAAAACGGATGAACTTTGGGAAGTTCGGGTCACAGTGGGTTCAAATATCTACAGGCTTCTTGGCTTTTTCTATGGAACGAATTTATTAGTTTTGGCTCATGCATTCCAAAAGAAAACTCAAAAAACACCGAGACAAGCCATCAAGCTTGCTGAAAAACGTAAACACGAATATTTTGAAAGGAAGGGGAGAAAAAGATGAGTGACCTTCAAAAGTACATAAAAAAACGTAAGGCACGAGACACTGAATTCGCAAAGGGTTTTGACACCGGATATGAGCAATTCAAAATTGGTGTTTTGCTGAAACAGGCCAGAGAAGAGGCAGGTTTGACTCAGGAGGAGCTTGCGGTAAAATTAGATACAAAAAAATCTGCTATCTCAAGAATTGAAAATCACGCAGAAGATATCAAACTCTCTACTCTCGAAAAGTTTGCACACGCGCTTGGAAAGCATCTTCGGTTGGAAGTGGCCTGAAACGGCTCACCAAGATGTGGCTTTGATTCGCAGCCACTTATTCCCATCGTTACACATGCGAGTTGATAACGACAATAGTTGGAAAGAGAAGATCGCCCCGTCCTATTTCTAAATGCATACTTAGAAATAGGAGAGATACATCACCTCCCCGCAAGTAATGTTTAATAGACCACGCCCTAATTAATTTTAACGGTAAATGTTGCGTTTAAAGAGTTTTTACCTATGCGATTCTACGACAAAAATAGTTGGAGGAAAATAATGAAAGTTAAATATTTTTCAGATACAGATACTGCCCTGGTTGAATTTGCCGACAATGAAATTGTTGAAACTAAAGAAATAAGTGAAAACGTTTATGTTGATCTTGATAGTGAAGGTAACTTAATAAACACCGATTTTCTCAGACCGAACTGTAGTCACAATAACAACCTAATTATGTAGCCAGAGAATTTGTTGAGGTACTAATATAATGACGGTTGGGCAAATTTATATATTAGTTTTTAGGGTACAAATTTGCTGATTAAACATTTTTAATAGTTTTAGTGTATATTCAAATCGTGTGGTTTTTACCTCGCAAACAGGTATGAAACTATCTATTTTAGCCTAAACTTGGATAGAGCCAGCATGATGATAATCGCTATTTAGCTGTCTTAATCGCCAAAACAACCACCTAACTATCTTACAAAGCAACCTGTACTAACGGCAAAAACAATCAAATTTCGGGTTTATTAGTGACGAGTATAATACTTGAGAAAATCGGTGTTAAATGACCCATACCGCATTATTTCTTCCTACTTAATAAGGGAATTGTGGTTGCGTAACCAGGCAAGGAGAGATGTCTTACTTGCTGATGCCGTGGCGATACATGAATCGGCGCTTCCGTAGTATATCCTTATATTGTTGTCTTGCTCCATCCAACCGCACGGAAAAACAACGTTATCAACATCTCCGGTCCTTTCGTATTCCTCTTCCGGAGAAAATACCCATTCATCAGATCTTGCAATCAATTTGGTAGGTTTTTCAAGATCCAGGAGAGCTAAACCGTTTCTGTAAATACTTCCCGCGGCTGTAGTCTTTACACCATGGTAAAGAATCAGCCAACCTTCGTCGGTTCTTATTGGTTGTGGTGAGAGACCTACTTTAGCAGAATCCCACCAGGGACGACTGCGTGCCTCAACCAGAACATGATGTTCTCCCCAGTGTATCAGATCTGGTGAAAAGGAGATCCAGATGTGAGCACCGTCATATGGAGAAACAGGCCGGTGAATCATTGCCCATCTTCCGTTGAACCGGACTGGGAAAAGAGCCGCATCCTTGTTGACCGGTGGCATTACTGCGCCTAATCTTTCAAATGATACGAAATCTTCGGTAAGAGCAAGGGCGACCATAGGGCCAAATTTTGAATAAGCAGTATATGCGATAATCCATTTCTTCGTTTCAGGAAGATAAGTAATCCTCGGATCTTCAATTCCCCACTGTTCTTCTTCGTGTGCCTGAAGACAAGGTTTCATCACAGGTGTTTCGCCTATTGTCCAGTCTGTGACACCATTCCTGCTTGTTGCCGTTGTAAAATGTGAAATCCCCCGCCTGTCTTCTACACGCATGAGAAGCAGAATTTCATTTTTAAACTCTGTAGCTGCGGCGTTAAATACAGAATTTGCGGGGTAAGGAATGTCACTTACCCTGATAATTGGGTTCTCTTTAGAACGTTCGAAAACCTGCATTGCATCATTTACCATCATAAGAATACTCTCTCAATCGCGCAATTTAACCGAATAATATCATGCCTCTTTCTCTGGATTCTCCTGAACTACAGATATCTCTTTCATACTTAACAAGGAAAGAAGGAAACATATCGTGCTTTCTGCTCCCTGATTCAGATTTACGCCTGTCCTGGTTAACCCATCATAACAGCCCCCTGTAACAAAATCGTACAGATTCCGGTTGTTATCATTGCCCCCCAGGAACCACTCGAATGATATTTTCATGGGTTTAAGATATTCTTCATCTTTGGTGACCAAATAGGCTGCCTTACAAACTTTGATCATCCAGAATGCGTCAATGGGTTGTTGATCGAAGAGCGATCTTACTTTATTCT
Source organism: Candidatus Scalindua japonica (assembly GCF_002443295.1). Taxonomy (NCBI): domain Bacteria; kingdom Pseudomonadati; phylum Planctomycetota; class Candidatus Brocadiia; order Candidatus Brocadiales; family Candidatus Scalinduaceae; genus Candidatus Scalindua; species Candidatus Scalindua japonica. Next base: position 391,560 of record NZ_BAOS01000028.1, read on the forward strand.
TTTTATACCATCGGTGGCTTCCGATGAGAGACATGGTGTCATTTCTTATACAGTTATCCAGCAGAAAATTCATCGTTGCCATGGCCGTGTTAAAATATTTTATGTTTTTTTCTATAGTATAACCTTTGAATAAAGCGGTAGGTAATAACCCATTTGCATATGCCAGGATATTCTCAAACCATTGCCATTTACTATCCTGGTGTCGCTCATATTCAGTAACAATCATGTCGCAATATGAGATGAGAATTGATCTCACATCCCGGGCCCCGCCGTATCTCCGCAGGTAATTAAATATGCCCAGTATCGCAAACGCGGCCCCCCTCAGGCTCTCTACTCTATGCGTGACAGCCTTGTCAAAACACTCTTTTGCAATTACCGAATAATGATCAGGAGCGAATGCAATAAGATAACCCAACGCCCATAAAGAGCGTCCGTGCCAGTCATCTCCAAGATTAATGGCGGGGTCGTTTTCTTCGGTTGGGCTTAGCCCCATATCAAAAAAGTTAGTGAAACGTCCCGACTCATCCTGTGCATTGATGAGAAATGCCAGGTATTTATCAAGGAGAAACAGTATTTCCCGATTCTGATAGAGCTTAAAGTATTGAGCAGAGAGGATCAATGCCCTGGCGTTGTCGTCAAGTGCATATCCGTGTTTATAATTGGGTACTGTGTACTTCGCATGTTGTACTATCCCATAATGACTGGTCAGATTTCTCAAATGGTTTAAATTCACTTCAGGAAGACTGGTCAAGCGAATTGGGCGTTCAACCCTTCCATACACAACCTTGCCTTCCTCTATAGAACTAATGGTATCATTGAAAGCGTCAACATAATTAATAGCAACATTCTTCCATGTCATGTCCCTCCCGTATTGGTAGGCCTTTATTCTGGTTGTATGAAGCACTGTTGGATCATCCAGTAACTTGTTGATAGCTTGTGCCAGTGAAGAAGGGTTCTTGAATTTAGCGAGCATCCCGCGGTTATCGGCCAATAGTTCTTGTGCATACCAATACGGAGTTGATACCACGGCCTTACCTGTGCCAACAGCATAAGCCAGAGTTCCGGAAACAATTTGTTCTTTTTTAATATAGGGCGTGACATAAATATCGGCTGCTGAAAGATATTCACACAGCTCTTCCAGCTCGACAAACTTCTTGTGAAAAAAAACGTGTTTGTTTAGTTCAAGTTTGTCAACAAGCCGTTGTAGAAATAAGTAATACTCTTCACCCTTGCTTTTAACGATTTCAGGATGAGTACTACCAAGAATAATATATATAACGTCATTATGCTTTTTGATGATCTTAGGCATGGCCTCCAACATATATTCAAGGCCTTTGTCAGGCCCGATAAGGCCGAAGGAAAAAATGACCTTCTTGCCCATGGCCTTAAATTTGTCTTTGTAGAAATTAGGATCAACAAATGGCAGATCTGGCACGCCGTGATGGATAAAAATCTTCTTCTCATCAGGTATTTTATATTTATCCAGTATTTTCATTGCCATGTTGCTCATTACGACAACCCTGTCGCTAAGATCACATATCTCTCTGAAGACTTCTTCCTGCCCTATGTCCTTTTCAAGGACGGTATGAAATGTTGTTACTATCGGCACATTGATTGATTTCATAAATGTGAGCAAATAGTTCCCCCAGGCGCCTCCAAATATCCCGAACTCATGCTGTAAACACAATATGTCAACATTGCTTGAGTTTATATAATCTGCCGCTCTTTTATAATCATCAATATTATGTTGCCGAATTTCGAAACTTACCCGTTTGGGATAATTGTATGTTTCCGGCGTATTTGTCATTGCGATAACAGAAACGCCCAACTGAGGTGATACACTGGAGACGGCCTCACTCAGATCTGTTGTAAATGTTGCGATACCGCACTTTCTTGGCAAATAGTTACCCAGGAATGCCACATTACTGATGCTGTCTATACGCATACATTACTACTCCTTTCATGTGTAATGAGTCCCAGGACAATTGTTTTTATACACGACCACTCTATATAATAAGCACTTCTTCATTCAGGCACAGGTAAGAACTACTTTTTAGAAGAGAGTAGACATTCAAACAGTGGCGCAAGCTCTACCGTTGCAACCCTGGATGATGTATCGGATACACCATACGGAATAACTAATGTTTCACCGTGTAACATGCCTCCACACGAATATACAACATTAGGAACGTATCCTTGACGTTCAGATTTCTGTGAGAAGATCAAGGGTTCTTCCAACTTTGCGATAACCTTTGAAGGATCATTTATATCCAACAATTCTATACCAATACAATATGTTCTCATTGGGCCCACACCATGTGTCAAGAGTAGCCAGCCTTTTTCGGTCTCAATTGGAGAACCACAATTTCCTATCTGAAAAAACTCCCAACTATGTTGAGGGGAATCGAGTTGTTTTGCTTCATCCCAGAAACGGACATTGTCAGATTGCATGGTATACATACTTTCTCCATCCTGTCTGGAAACCATCATGTAACGGCCATTTACCTTTCTTGGAAATAAGGCCATACCCTTGTTAAGAGCGGCTCTGCCGTTCAATGCGCACATTTTGAATTTCAGAAAATCCTTCGTTTCCAGCATCATTGGTAAAATGCTATGGCCGCAATAAGCCGTATAAGTAGCAAAATATCTGACATCTCCTTTATCATCGATGAAACGCACAAATCTGGCATCTTCGATACCGTTCTTTTCGTGATTGACAACCGGAAAAATCACACGTTCGGAGATTGCGGTACTATCATCAAATGTTATTTCATAATCTGACTTTGCCAACCATTTCATCATATCCCGCGTTTCGCGTCCGAGATTATCCACGATAAACTGAGCTTTATCAATTTTTTCCGCAATATTTTCTGATTTTTCCGGAAACGCAATTTGATTAATATCTCCCAGATCTTCTTCAATTCTTTCAACAATTTTTTTTATTTGTGTTACAACCGTACTCCGGTCGTATTCAGGATATAATTCAAAAGCAGGTCTCACTGCATAAGGGCTTACTGAATCCATTATCAAATTATTTTTTGCATCTATGACACCGCTACGGAATACGATAGAAGAAATGTGCCCTTCCCCGGTGGCCCGAAAGCTTAAAATGAATCTTTGTGATCCGGGAGAAAGATTGCTTTGGTCAGGGTGAGGCACCATCGAAGGATTAAACAATGCGGCAGATTCAATGGAATATTCATTTGTGAAATATGCCCCTAATAACAACATTTGTTCTTTCGATAGTTGATCATACCCCGGAGGCCTCACCTTTATTCTTTCATAACTTTCAAGGAATATCCTTTTGATATCATAATGACGATTTGCAAAATCTGTCAGCACGTCGGTCAGGATAGTTTTACATTCTTCTTTTGAAAGCCCCAAAACTCTTTTAAAGATATTTCTGATACGCTCTTCACTTCCAGGCTTGTAAAATCTTGCGATAACTCGCGTAGGGTCACACTTAAAAGTTTCGCGCTTTTTAGTAACCATCAACTTCATCAATTAAAGAGACCTCCTTTATTCGGCAATGCTGTCTGTTTTGAGAATAATTATCGACTGTTTTACCTCATATGGTAAATACAAATACACTTCTGTAAACTTATTCCACCATGTCTTTAATAAGTAAATAATCTTTCATAATAATAAGCAGTAATGTCTTTTTGATATCATAATGACGATTTGCAAATATCAGGTTATTTATGTGATATCTGTCCGAAGATAATATTATAAAGTTCTCCCATATTATTTTGAATTCTTAAGCATAGCTGATAAGCCGGGACAGCCTGCCAGTTAACAACATATTTTTTCCATTTATCAGGCCTGATTTTATACGAGTGGTTTCCAAAAAAGGCCAATATCTCTTCATTACTGATGGCGCCTTCTGTTCTTGACACAAAAAGATATGGTATTTCATCCAGATACGTTTTTCCGCTTGACATATAAGCAAGCATACTGTGGTGTCCGTCGAATATTATAATTTCTCCAGTCTTCGCTCTAACCAGCTTTATATTTGGAATCTCATCTTTCTGCAGAATATGTCTCCCTGAATCTATCTTTTTCTTCATCTGTTTTACCCGGGAAATATCTTTGATGCCATCGCAATTATGAAGGTTAACAATATCCCTCAAATTTATTCTAACATTTACTTCTCTTGTAACAAAGGCATCTTTAATGGCAGCACGATTAAATTTCTCAACTGCCATATATGCATTGGTGTCTCCATGTGAGAAAGTAACGCTACTTGTAAATATCTTTTCCTTTCCATTCTCAGATGTTCCCACTGGCAAGCAAAGTATAATCTGCCAATCATACATTCAAAACCCCTTTCATTGTCCACCCGAATTAATTGTCGTCTCAACCGCAGAAAACAACTGCCGCAGATAATAGCCATGGCCAATTGCGGAAGAGGATATCATACTATCTCACAGTCTCTCTCTGGATTGTTTCTGTTGCCCCTCGGGAACTGAATAGCCTTACTAATTGATTGAGAATACATTATAAGCAAGGCATTCTGGAATTCTTGATCAATATTTTCTGAATCTAATGTGGATCTTTCGAGCATACTTTTTTTGAAGCAATCCACGCAACATATTATAATATCCACTGTTATAATGACCACACAATTTTACTGTGTTTTGAATTGTGTAAAAGACTCATGCTAAAAGAAAAAAGTTGATTTTAAAGAATGAATTTATATGATTGCTTACTTTTCCAGTATCTACACCTAAATATTAAAGGAAATCACATGTCTATTACAGTTAAAAGAACAAAGATCAGTATAGGGCCTGATCCCACCCGGGTGATTCTCAAAAGCTTTATTCCGGGAGATGTTGGTATTTGCCACCCAAAGCCTGATAAAAGATCCTCCCTTTTCGAAGCTGGATCTGGTACCATGCAGGAACGTTTCGATCTATATGGACACGGTGATGCAGAAAAAGATACTGCCGATATTTCACTATACACTGAATAAGGGTGCTGAGGTGATGTACGGTTACTGTAAAAGCGAGGCGTTGAAAAGGAACATATCAAAATAGTACCTGAAAACAAGCGTGAAGATAACCTGAGATTGATGAAAGCAATTATGTCAGGTAAAGAAATCAAATCTTTCTCTACACAAAGGAAAACAAAGGATAAGAAAATTTTAGATATATGGCTGACGATTACTAGATTGGTGAATGAAACAGGTGAAATAGATGATGTGGTAACAACCGGGCATGATATGTCTGAACTGAAGAGTTTAAAGAAGTGTGACAAATACGATACGTTTCGCCGGGAAGACTGTTCTTGACAGGATTTGGAATCTATGTAATGTGCTGCTACACTGAATTTATTTTTGAATCTTATTGTTTCCACACCTGACATAAACAAATAGACAGGGGAATTATTATGCAGGGAAAACCATATACTGATCTTCGCAAAGAGGCGGAGTTTAGACTCAAATCTGATACGATAGATATAAAGAAACTTTCAGATGAGGATGTGCGCAGTCTTGCTCACGAACTACAGATACACCAGATTGAGCTGGAGATGCAGAATGAAGAACTCCATAAGGCTCAGTTACAGGTTGAAGGGTTGCTCCGAAAATACTCAGACCTCTATAACTTTGCACCTGTTGGATATTTTACCACCAATGAAAAAGGCTTGATCCTGGAGACTAATCTGAGAGGTGCTTCAATGCTGGGTATTGAACGAAGCCTATTGATAAAGAAATACCTGACCGTTGTTAAAGAAGATCAAGATATTTACTACCTGTACCGCAAGAAGTGCCTGGAGACAGGAAACAGGGAGTGGTGTGAGTTAAGGATAGATATACATGGTGGCGGTCAGTTCTACGCGCTGCTTGAGAGTATTGCCGTTCAAGATGCAGACGGTAACTTCGGCCGGATCAGGACAATAGTAACTGATATCACTGAACGTAAGCTTGCGGAGGAAGAGCTAGCCCGATCGGAAACGAAATACAGCAATCTGATAGAAACCGCACAAGATGCAATTGTTTGCGATCTTGATCAGGTAATAACTGTCTGGAATAAATCAGCAGAGCGGCTTTTCGGATATTCAAAAGAGGAGATCATTGGGCGGCCTGTATCAATCCTCATTCCTGAAAAATATAAAAAAGAGCATCGGGAAGGAATCGAAAGGTTTCTGAAGACAGGTGAATCCAGAATTATGGGTAAAACAGTGGAGCTCACAGGGATGACGAAAGAAGGGATTGAAGTACCATTAGAATTATCTTTAACACATCAGAAGATTGACAACAGACAATACTTCTTCACCGCAATCGTTCGAGACATCACTGGGCGCAAGGAGGTGATGAGCGCATTGAAGCAAAGTGAGGAGCAATATAGAACCCTTGTGCAGGCCATGCCTGATATAATTTACAAAGTAGACGAGAATGGTTTTTTTGTTTTTCTCAATGATTCTGTACGAACTCTGGGTTATGAACCGGGAGATCTTATAGGCAAACACTTTAGTACGATAGTACACCCGGATAATGTTAAATCCTTCAGCAGGATTATGCTCTTGAACGAGCGTTCAGACAAAAAGAGCGGAGATGAAGATGTGCCGAAACTCTTTGATGAAAGAAGGACCAGGGAAAGGATGACTCACAGCCTTAAGTTGCGGTTAGTTGCAAAGAGTAACGATTTATTAAAAACCCATGTGCCAGGGAAAAGCAGTTCAACAACCTTATTTTGCGAAATAACCGCAACCGGAATTTATTTCGATGTCGATAAAAACCGTGAATTTCACGGAACGGTAGGAATTATTTCAGACATTACCGATAAGATAGAATTGCAACAGGAAGTTGTACGGGCTGGCCAATTGGCGCTGATAGGAGAGATGGCGGCAGGATTAGCTCACGAGATAAACAATCCCGTATATGGTATAATAAATTACGCTCAACTTATTGTGGATGAAAGTGACAAGGATAACAGAATACATGAGTTCGGCAAATTAATCATGGAAGAGGGTAGCCGTATAGCAGATATGACAAGAAACCTCCTCACCCTTTCAAGGGACAAAACGAATGAAAAGGGGACTATTCAAATAGATGAACTGATTACCAGCTCATTAAAACTGTCTGAAACACAGTTGAAAAAGGACGAAATCATTATTAAGGTTAATATCCCTGAAGATATACCTGCTGTTTTCGCTGATCCTCGAGAGATGAAACAGGTCTTTCTGAACCTTATACATAACGCGCGATACGCCTTAAATGAAAAGTATTCCGGCAAAGACAAAGAAAAGATACTCGAAATTTCATGTAAAAAAGCGTCAATTGACGGTTGTCGATATATCCAGATAATATTTCGTGACAGGGGAGTCGGAATTCCAGAAAGCATAATAAACAACATAACAAGTCCATTCTTTACTACTAAACCACCTTCCAAAGGAACCGGTATTGGTCTGAGTATATGTAACAGCATTATTAACAATAATAATGGCAAAATGGTAATAGAAAGCGATTCGGGAATATTCACAAAGGTTATCATTAGTCTGCCGGCAAAGAAAGTAGAGATGAAAGAATGAAAGCAAGAATCCTGATAATTGATGATGAGAAACACATCAGGTTTACCGTAAAGGAATTTCTTTTAAAAGACGGTTATGATGTGTCTGCAGTTGAGAATTTTGACGAGGCATTGAAAATACTTAATACGGAATGTATAGACGTTGTACTGACGGATATCGTTTTAGAAGGCAAGACCGGCATTGATCTCTTAAGAGTGGTTAATGAAAAACACTTAAACTGTCCAGTGATCGTGTTTACAGGATACCCGAATTTAGAGAGTGCTTCTGAGTCGGTTCGTCTTGGAGCCTATGACTATATGGCAAAGCCGGTAAAAAAAGAGGCACTGTTGCGTGTTATCGGCATGGCTTTAAGGCATAAGACTCTGGTTGAAGAAAAAAACAGTAGCCATGCTAATCTAAAAGCTATTTTTCAGAGCGTTACAGACGCCATAATAACTGTGGATAAGGATTTGAAGGTTATTGAGCTTAATGATGCGGCAAAAACCATATGTGGTTTTTCACGCGAAGAAGTTATGGGAAAATCAATCGATTCTATTCCAAAGACGTGCTGCGGGCATTGTGTTGATGCCATTAAAAAAACTATTCTGGAGAAACGGCCTTTAGAAATTTATCGAACAGAATGTATGCATCAAACTCGTAAAGGACAGTTGGTCACTCTGAAAACATTTCCTTTAACAGATGGTATAGATGGTTGTGTTATTGTGGTCAAAGATGAAACTCATATATTTAATCTGGAAAAAGAGTTAGAAGGGCGACAACGTTTTTACAATAGTATAGGCAAAGACAAAGAAATGCAGGCCATCTACTCATTGATAGAGAACTTACAGAATATAGATACCACTGTTCTCCTTACGGGAGAAAGTGGCACCGGGAAAGGGCTTATAGCTGAAGCGATACATAACGGCGGCGTACGTCGTCAAGGACCATTAATAAAGGTGGATTGTTCCGCGCTGACAGAAACCCTCCTTGAAAGTGAACTTTTCGGACACGTCAAAGGCTCTTTTACGAGTGCTATCTCGGACAAAGAAGGCAGGTTCCAAAAAGCTGATGGCGGAACGATATTTCTGGATGAGATTGGTGACGCATCTTTGAGTGTGCAGCAGAGACTACTTAAGGTGATCCAGGAAAAAGAGTTTGAGCGGGTAGGTGATGCTACTCCAATCAAGGTAGATGTGCGTGTAGTTGCAGCAACCAATCAAAACCTGCAAGAAGAAGTCAGGCTCAAAAGATTCCGCAAAGATCTCTATTATAGATTAAATATAGTAGAGATATCCATACCTCCGCTCCGGGATAGAAAAGCTGACATACCACTTCTGGTAGAACATTTTATAAAAATGTTTAGAAAAAAGATAAATAAGGATATCAATGAATTATCGAGTGACGTCTACAACCTTTTTATGAATTACGAGTGGCCGGGAAATATCAGAGAGCTTCAGAATGCGATAGAGCACTCCTTTATTGTCTGCAATAAGACGGTAATTACCGTTGAAGACCTTCCAAAAGAGTTTAGAGAGATAAAGACTACTCGTTCGATGGGAGAAAAGAGTTGCGGGCATGACAGAATATTACAGGCGCTGGAAAAAACTCATTGGAATAAGGCGAGTGCTGCCAAATTGCTTGGTATATCCCGGAGATCCGTCTATAACAAAATTAAAGAGTATAATATACGTCCTGAAAAATCCTCCATGTAACTGTGCATTTCACACTCCGTGCATTTAATACTATGTGCAAACTGCACACTTTCGTAAACTTCATACTATTCATAGCCATCCTAAACATTATCAATACCCTTAATTCTTCTGCCTCCAGAGCCTGTTGCGTAAGCCAAAAACCGGACATTCTGCATACTATATTCTGTAGGTAGTATCGTCTTGATACACAATATATTGATTGTGCTCTGGGTTGTGCAACTGTCCCCATAACACCATTTAAATGTGGGAGAGTATTCTCATTAAATTACGTCCTTATGGCAACTCTTTTGCGCTCATATGAAGTGCAGGATACGAATTATTTGTATAGTTTGCAGATCTCATTAATATTAAAAAGTAAGGTTAAAGAACTGCTTACAAGAGACTAAACAGAAAGATAGATGGAAACGAGACAAAATACGGATATGAGAAGAGACGAACCTGTTTGAGGCGCCGTCGGAAGTTTCCCCGCAAAGGCCCCTATAACCGCATATGCGCGAGGTGCAGAATATGAATAATATTAGAATCGCTATCATTGGAGTAAGTACCCGCTCCAGTTCCTTGATTCATGGTATACACTACTATCGAAATAAGAAACCAGTGGATGCTATTGGGCTTCTGCATTGGGACATAGGAGGATATAAGCCTGGAGAGATAGAGGTCGTTGCCGCCTTTGACATTGACGAGCGAAAGGTTGGCAAGGATGTGAACAAAGCGGTCTTTGCCAGTCCCAATAGCACCACGGTTTTTAAAACATATATACCTGATATAGGGATCTCAGTACAAATGGGTAAAGTCCTAGGCAAAGATTCAGATGTTATGAAACGTGATGCAGGCAGAGAGACATCTCTTTTAGATAATCATAAGGGCTCTACTCGAAAGGAGATTGTCCGTATACTGAAAGAATCCGGGGCAGAAATAATGGTGAATTATCTACCGGTTGGTGCTGAAGATGCATCCAGGTTCTATGCTTATTGCGCGTTAGATGCAGGGGTTGCTTTTGTAAATAATACATCTGTACTTATAGCGAGCAATCCCTTGTGGTCGCTAAAATTTGAATATAAGAATATTCCCATAATCGGAGATGCGTTCAATATTAAAATCCCCATTATGGCCTCCCTTAATTCAGCAGGTATTGCTATTGATGCCATACGTTGTGCGAAATTAGCGCTTATTCGCGGCATGGGAGGAGTTCTTTTAGCCGCATCAGAATATTTCTGCAGACAAACGATAGGCAGGCTTACTGAGGAGGAACCACGTAATATGATTGAGCAATTTATCAATGATGAGGAATACTCCTGTGTACATAAAAAAGCCTGATATGGTAGCAATGACAACGCAGTAGTTGTAACTTGACAGTATAGGAATTAGCATTTTTATTACAGAGAAATGTATGGGTTGGGATTCTATCAATTAAGGAGAATAATGTCAAAATGAAAGAAAAAATACTTGTAGTTGATGACATGAAAAGCTTAGCACTTATGCTTGAGATTTATCTTTCGAACGCGGGATATGATGTTTCTACATCTTATAGTTTTACTGAGGCGAGGCAGGAATTAAGTAAAACTGATTTTAATCTAGTTCTCACGGACGTAGATCTGGGAGAAGGCAAGACAGGTATCGATATCTTAAAAGAAGTAAAAAAAACAAATCCAACATGCCATGTGATAATAATTACTGCGAATAGAGACTATATGGTAGCATCTGATGCCAGACTATTTGGAGCCTATGATTATTTGTTGAAACCTGTGGAATTTGAAGGTCTGCTGTACACAGTCAGTATGGCGTTGCGATATAAAAAAAATTCTAACGGCAATGCCAATAGCGGTGAACAGTATTTGGGAAACCCGTGTCCTAATATTGACGAACTGAAAAATAATTATAAGAAAATTTATTGAATTTTAAAAGGAGGCCTGAAATGTTATTACCAGGAGCACTGGAAGCTTTATTAGATCTGCAGGAAACGATCGACCGTACGTTTGATACCGGTTTTTTTGATGGAGCAATTAGCAGCCGAGGAGTGTATCCGCCAGTTAACATCTTTAAAAAGAATGGGGATATGGTTCTCGTTGCTGAATTGCCTGGGGTAAAAAAGAAGGACCTGAACATAGAAGCAAAAGGGAATACAATACGACTCGCGGGGGAGCGTACAATAGAGTACGATAAGAATGTGAGTTATCACCGTGTCGAACGGAAATCTTCGAAATTTGACAGGACATTGAAACTGCAAGCTAACCTGGAACCGAATAAGGTTAAAGCTGAGTATAAAGACGGCTTATTAGTGATCTGGATGCCGTGTGCAGAGTCAGATAAACCAAAACAAATTACAATCCAATAATTATGAGATAGGAGGCTATCATGAGTAAGGGAACGAAAGAAATCACGAAAACTGAAAATAGGAAACAGGAGAAAACCGAATATGCGGGAGAGAGAACAGTATCGGGGAGATACTACATCCCTAAAACCGATATTGCTGAAACGGAAACAAGCCTTATGGTAACTATGGATGTTCCTGGAGTGAGAAAGAAAAACGTAAATATCACCCTGGAAGATAATCAACTGGAAGTTGACGCTAAAATAGACTATTCACCTTATGAAAACCTCGATCCGGTATATACCGAGTACAATGTAGGTCACTATACCCGAAGATTCACTGTATCAAATATTATCGATACAGCAAAAATAGATGCGAATCTCACTGATGGGGTCTTGACATTGACATTACCAAAGGCCCCGGAAGCACTACCAAAAAAGATTGAGATTAACTAATTAGGCGTTGTTATAAAATCAATTTTATTTAGTATTATCTAAGTGTATTAGATTAAGCGCACATTGAATAGGAGAAAGATAATGATGAGATATGTAATAAGCTTAATAATAACGGTATGTGTTTCGAGTTCCTTTTTTTTGGTGATTCTTATGCACAAAGAGGAATAGGGCGAAGAGGTGGATGGGGTTGGGGGGCTGGTTTTCCGTGTTGCCCTTTGTATAATACAGAGAAACTCGAAACAATAAAAGGAGCGGTTGTTAGCGTTGACGAGATTATTCGAGGGAATGAAGGGTTTTACGGCATCCATCTGACGGTGCAAACCGACGAGGAAACCGTGACTGTTCACTTAGGACCGGGTTGGTACATTGAAAACCAGGACATGAAGATTGAGGCGAAGGAAAAGGTTGAAATTACCGGTTCAAAGATTTTTTACAAGGGCAAGGCAGCTATCATTGCTTATGAAGTAAGAAAGGGAGACGATATATTAGTACTAAGGGACGCAAACGGGTTTCCCGCTTGGCGTGGTTGGAGACGACTCTCCGATAATCAACCTCCCAGGAAACAGGGAATGCAATGGAAAGGGGGCGGTGGATGGGGGCCTAAGACTAATTATGGAAGGATGTATAACCCTGAAACAGTGGAAACCATTAGTGGAGAAATAACTAATGTAGACAAGATTACACCTGGCAAGGGTATGTCTTATGGTATTCATGTGGTATTAAAGACTGACGGAATTAGCTTGCCTCTTCATTTAGGACCGGGATGGTATATTGAAAATCAGGATATGATAATTGAGCAGAATGACAAAGTTGAAGTTACAGGCTCAAGAATCACTTTCGATGGGAAACCGGCCATGATTGCTGCTAAGATAAAAAAAGGAGATGAAGTGTTAATGCTCAGAGATGAGAACGGTATTCCTGCCTGGAGTGGTTGGAGACGACGCTAGTTTAACAATAGCCTATTCAATCTTTGTTGTGACGTAACTCAAAAGAGTTTTTTTAAATCCGTATAGCTTTAAATTTTAACAGAAAAGGATAAAAAGTATTACCATGTAGAACGGAGTTATGGATCTTTTTATCGTTCCCTGCAGATACCCTGTGAGGTCGAACAGGACGCGGTGAAGGCGTCATTTAAGAAGGGAGTTCTCAAGATAACTCTACCTAAGAGCGCAAAAGCTCAGGAAAATGTGCGTAAGATTGAAGTAAAAGGTGAATGACCGTGAAGAGATTTTGTGTAGGAGCATGTTTGCTCCCCCCCCAGCGTATTTCTAAAGAAGTTTTCTTGCCATATTCAACTATGGTAGGGGGAGAGTGTGTGTTCTCACTGATTACCGCAGATTGACAGCGCATTGACTATCAACTCGAATATGTATCAAAGTAATATTTTTAATTGTATAGCAAAATACAAAAAAATAGTATGTAAAGTGACCTTATTCCTATTAATTATTTAGGACAGTAGTATTGAATAAATTTCTGCATGGGTTAGGAAGTAAAACTGAAAACATCGTGGGAACAAATTTAAAACTGTTGGTGTATGAGAATTTGGCTAATTTTTATTTCCGATAATGCCTATCTTTGGCCTCTTATTTAAGGTATTCAAAGCCCTGATTACATCATATCCAAATATTTCCGGCATAGCCATGTCACACAAAACGAGGTCAAATCCTTCTTTCTCTGTCTGTTTTATTGCATTTGCGCCATTGTTGACAGTCAGAACTTTGTAACCGGCTTTTGAAAGAAAATTGTCCAGAATACTGCATATGTCCTCATCATCATCTACAACAAGAACACTCAAATCATTCCCTTTTACTTTTTGTTCTGAGATAGGCGGTTTTGTGGGATTGACGGTTTTCTCTGCTATCGGAAGTTCCAAAGTAAATGTACAACCCTTCCCCAATTCACTTTCGACATCAATTATCCCTCCATGTCTGGCCATTATTCCATAAGCAGTGCTCATGCCCAAACCGGTCCCTGCTGCAGACTTTGTAGTAAAAAATGGCTCGAAAACCCTCTTCTTCACCTCTTCAGGCATTCCTGTACCCGTGTCGGAAATAGTAATAAATACCGTTTCCGGTTCACACCACGTACTAAATGAAAGTTGGCCACCATCAGGCATGGCATCCATGGCATTATTGATTTTGTTTATAAATACTTCTCTTAATTCTGTAGGATTACACAATATGGAAGGTGTCTTCAGCATTCCGTTTCTATCCATGGAGTAGTCAATGCCTCTGGACTGTGCCATATTTTTCCACCGGGGCATTGTAAAATCGATTGATTGTTCTATCAGCTCACCTATATCATAAGATATAAACTCTGTGTCACCTTGAAATTTTCCAGTAAATTTAAGCATCTTGCCGGAAATCTCAGACCCATCATCAGTTGCCTTTTTAATAGTATGGAGCCTGTCTGTTAATTCACCATTCTCTTTATCTACTGGTAGATAGTTAGTCTCAATCCCTTATTCATCAGGTCAAGTATTCCTACGGCTAACCTTAAGAACGCTAACCTTGAGAACGCTAACCTTAGTCTCAATCCCTTATTCATCAGGTCAAGTATTCCTACGTCTTAAGCCAACTAGAATATGTCGAACGTGTTTTGGTCTCAATCCCTTATTCATCAGGTCAAGTATTCCTACTGTACCCCTTCTAACACCTGTTCCAGCATATACTTACAATGCCATTTCCTGTAACCTGTCCAATCTGTAATCATTTCACCTCCAAATTTTCTGTAAAAATTTAATAAAATGCTCATAAATACCTATCAGTTATCATGTTAAGATTTTCCTGTAACCTACCCCCTTTTTACCTGTTTTCAAAAGCTTCGTTAAGTTATCAATAAAAAAAGGCTTATATCGTTTTTTTTTGTTGATTTCGTGTTTAATAATTACAGATACATTAAACGGACATATTCCATAACTTACACAATATAAACTTCTTCATCTTTGGACACCTTTCCCTGTCCGATCACTTTGATTATCTTTTCACAATTTGCACAGATAGAGTAGATCCTGATACTATCTGCCTCTTCTTTAGCTATTTTATGAATTCTTTTCACCATTTTGTCAAGGAGTTTGTTATCCAGTATACACTCAAAGACACTGTATTGCACCCGGTCACCATAATCTTTCAGTATCTTGGCAAGCTTTGTACGCCTTTTCGTGTCAGGTATATCGTAAGATACAAGGTAAAACATGAATTATGCTTTCAATTCAAAGGGGACATAAGGCCTTTCATTTTGAATGTGCGCGGCAAGTGTTTCTGCCTGTATGCGAAAACACTTTCTCCAGGTACTGTTTTCTCCAGTATTTGGATGGACAAATTCACGATTTATCATTTTTTCATACTCTCTAAAATATCGCTTTAACGGTTCGCGTTTGAGATAAACACCGCCACCTTTAGGGTTGGCGTAGAAATCTGCCTCTCCTATAATTCGGTTGTTTACGAGATAGAGAGTAAACCGGTCGGCAATCGGAGCACGAAACTCCTCCATAAGGTCAGATGCCAGGGAAGCCCTGCCGTAATCTATACTATGGAAATACGCAAGATACGGATCAAATCCAATCCCATCAAGAAGAGAAGATATTTCGTTAAAGATGATTGTGTAGCCGAAAGAGAGAAGAGCGTTCACGGGATCAGTAGAAGGGTGCTTCCTTCTTCCGGTAAATTCTAAAGTTTCAAGAAACATTTTGCCATATGCATCAAAATACGACTTAGCCGCGCTTCCCTCAATACCAAAGAGTTGTTCTATTTGTGTTATATTTTCCACTTCTCTAAGCCTGGCGGAGATGGCGCTGTTTTCTGATTTAAAATCTCTGTCAGGATGATTGTAAGAGAACCATCTCATTACCTGTAGAGAATTCTTAATCTTTCCAGCAACAATCTTTTTTGCAAACGCCAGCCGAAATCCATAATCCCCATATTTATTAAACTGCGATATCCGAAGGTCTATATTTTTTGTTGCCGGAGATGTTATCTGACCGATCAGTTTTCCAGTTCGCGTAAGAATAGCCATCTCAATTCCGTGCTCAAAAAGCTCATGCACAGATTGAGTGGTAAACTGTACGTTTCCAAAGATCAGCACCGCATCGATTTTATGACACTGTACATCGAGTAATATCTCATCATCCTTTTCTACTATAAGCCTGTCGCCTGTTTTCCGAAGGATTGAACCCTGTTCCGTAAGATACAAATTAGCCATAGTTTCTGTAGGGGCAGACCAATGTGTCTGCCCCTACCATCCTTTATTTTTTTTTAAAAAATAGATCGGCAGATTCAAAGGCCGTGGATAATGAAGGATTTTTTTCTCCCTTTTGGGCTTATCAAAGGGGACCATCGTCATGCTCTTTATAAACGTAACACCCAGGAATGTAAAACCATCATCAAAGTTTACAATCTCCGCTTCGTCAAGCTCAAGCGAGAGCCGGTCCAGAATCCTGTCAGTAAGTTTCAGCGCGTTTACCGCCTCCTCTCTATTGCGGGAAAGTATAACAAAATCATCTGAAAACCTTACCAGCTTGTGTCCGTTCCTTAATAACTCTTCATCAAATTTATCCAGAAAGAGGTTTGCCAGGATAGGCGAAATAGCGGACCCTTGAGGGATCCCTATCTTCAGTGTTTCCACAGATTTTCCATCCCACACTTCTGCCTTAACCCACATAGTAATTAAACGACGGATATCCTTGTCTTTAATAATCCGTTTGACTTTTTTAATAAGAACATCATGATCGACGTTATCAAAAAACGCGTCAATATCCGCGTCAACCGCCCATGTATATCCATCCGCGTAATATTCGCTGATTTTATAGACGGCCTGTTTTACGGACCTTCCCTTTCTATAGGCATAACTGCACTGTTCAAATTCCGCTTCAAAAAACGGTCTGGTGATCTCAAGTACCGCCGTTTGCACAACTCTATCCTTTACCGTGGGAACAGACAGCGCCCTGGCTTCACCGTTACCTTTATCTACCAGTATCCTGAGCAGAGGTAAGGGCTGGTACGACGCCATTAAGAGTTCACTCCTCAGCGTGTCAATATTCCGTTTAATTCTCTCATCAAATTTTTCTACCGTGACACCGTCCACCCCAGCGCAACCGCGGTTTCCCCTGACCCGTTCAAAGGCGGATTGTAATGTAGTTTGTCTGGTGATTTCTTTAAACATATTTCCTGTACGGTTAAACCTGTGGGCAGACACATGGGTCTGCCCCTACGGGTTCACATTATTATATATCACG
This sequence comes from Candidatus Scalindua japonica, assembly GCF_002443295.1. Taxonomy (NCBI): domain Bacteria; kingdom Pseudomonadati; phylum Planctomycetota; class Candidatus Brocadiia; order Candidatus Brocadiales; family Candidatus Scalinduaceae; genus Candidatus Scalindua; species Candidatus Scalindua japonica. The sequence goes on from NZ_BAOS01000028.1 coordinate 408,780, forward strand.
TTTTCAATGTAGTCCCATTTCTTGTCATAATCTTTATCCTTAATATGTTCCGGGTTTTCCCTGTCATATTGCCATTTCATTGGATTGTTTATTATGTATTCCCGGATACGGTCCAGACTATCTTCATTTCGAACAATATGCTCATAATAATTGCGTTGCCAGAACCTTTTGTTAAATGGTTTCCAATTAACATTTTTTACATTTCTGATATATTCATTTGTTGTCATGGTTTTAAACCATTGCATATGTTGCGGTAAGCCCCGTAGGGGCAAACCAATGTGTTTGCTCTTAATCATCTCCCTGTTTTTACGCGTAGGGTAGTCTGTGGGGCAGACACACTGGTCTGCCCCTACGGACACGGATGGTCCATTTATTATGATTATTCCGTGCATATGGTTGGGCATGATAATATATTCGTCTAATGAAATTGTAGAATATTTTTCAGGTAATACGGACCACCATTTTTCAACCATCTCACCGGCATCATTCAAAACAGTTTTACTCTCTATTGCTTCGCCCAGCAAACACTCTTTGTCCTGAAGGCATATGGTAACAAAGTACGCACCTTCCCGTGAATAATCATATTCTTTGAGGCGGATAGAACGCCGGCCATGTTTTGTTTTCACGTTTTCCGTATGGTTCACTATTTCCATCACATGGGATTATGGTTAAAAATCACTACGTCGCCGGTAACTGGAGACCGATAAATGAGTTTTCTTGCTTTGCCATGTAACGCGTGAGCAATTTTCAGGTAGAGCCAGACCGGGGCCTTGCCTGTCAGAATTATGTCATTCCCCTCACCCGCCTGTTCTAACGCGCGGTTGATATAATCAGGTAAATCAGACAGTTTGGCGGTGTTGTTGTAAAAAGTTTCAAGATTAATAGCTGTTTTTTTAAATTTCACAAGCCAAATTCCCTTGGTTCTGAAGAAGTAAGCAGGACATCATAACTGAGCACATCCCATGGTTGGTTCGTTGAGACATATTGCGCTTTTATTACACGGTTAAATGTCATCGATGCTCCTACAATACTGGTAGGCTTCTGTCCGCTTGTAATGTCAATCATAATCTGACTTTCAGAATATTTATATTTTCTGAACTTACGCATCAAAAACCACATAGCTTGTGATAATTCATCAAAACTTTGAAAATTAAAACCATTCAAGTCGGCAATATCCTTTTCTGAAAACATATCAACAAGGAGAGGTTTACCTTGCTTTTGTGCAAGCAGGTAAATTTTATCTAAATTATTAAACCTGTATCTTTCAAAGATTTTTGCAAACAAATTAACCTGTGATATTGATTCTTTAGAACATACCAGAGTGAGTGTTTTTAATTTTTTTTGATGATGCTGTATTGCCCTTAAAGGCATCTCCCATGCCCAGCGCAGAGGAAGAGCGCCTTTCTTCAGTTTTTCAATCTTTTCTAAATCTTTGTCAATATTCTGCGAAAGCTGGAGATTGTCAGGGACACCATCTGATTCTTCAAGGTCCTTCGGTAGATTTGAAAGGAATAATACAAGATGTTCTCTCTCCTCGGCCTCTTCGTTTGAAATATATCTTGTACGGGGATGAAATATATTGTCCTTTTGTCGGATCAATAAATATACCATTCCTATGAAAAATACAAGATAACAGATCTTTGTAATAAAAACGGCGGTTTCACTCCCATGAGACCATTCTGCGACAGTTTCCATTACGGCATCGGCGGCAAAATGTGAGCCAAGTACCGTTAAAGCCATGGTAGCCCAAGGTACCAATTCCAGACATTTCATTTGAAACGGTTTCATTTGTTTTTCAAAATAATTTCCCCCTTGTAAGGGCAGACCCATGTGTCTGTCCTTTTTTGTCACCCATATGTCTCCCCTTTTCGTGGCCCATGTGTTTATCCATGGGGCAGACACACGGGTCTGCCCCTACAGATACGGTATCACATTTCTTTTTGATGTTTTAATTACACATACAGACCATTCTCAGATACCAGTTTTCAGATATCGGTAACGTTTTAATTCTTTTTCTGACCACTGTTTTCAATCCCTTCTACATCAGGTCAAGTATTCCTACTCAAAGAGTCGGATCGAATGAACGAAAGAAGTTTTGTTTCGTCGCAATCCCTTATTCATCAGGTCAAGTATTCCTACAAGACGAGAACTGGTATTTCTTTTGATGATTTATTTGTCGCAATCCCTTATTCATCAGGTCAAGTATTCCTACGAAATGGCTAAGTGTATCAAACAGTTACCAGATCGACTGGTCGCAATCCCTTATTCATCAGGTCAAGTATTCCTACGGTAGTACAGGGAATTAATAAGGTCAGTAGTGTATTTATCGTCGCAATCCCTTATTCATCAGGTCAAGTATTCCTACGTACCCCTTCTAACACCTCTTCCAACATGCACTTACAAGGCCATTTCCTGTAACCTATCCAATCTGTAATCATTTCACCTCAAAATTGTCTGTAAATATTTAATAAAATGCTCATAAACACCTATCAGTTATCATGTTACGATTTTCCTGTAACCTACCCCCTTTTTACCAGTTTTTAAAAGTTCCGTTAACATATTGTGGATATAAGAGTTATCCCTGGTTTCCGTTTTTTTTCGTTAGAATGACGTTTTTTTAATTATTAGCAATGAAAAGTGTAAAGATTCAATCTGTTTAATTTAGTTATAGTGGCTGTGTAATTGATTTGTCTTCCCATATGATCTGGACAAAAATACCTATGAGTAGTGCAAGTGGGAAGAAAACCAGGAGGACTTTAGGATTAATTACACCAATTACACCCATATAGATATTGTTGCAGTCCTGATTAATGCCATGTAAACTTCTATAAAATGTACCGTAAACCAGATCAAGTATAATAGTCCCTGTAATTATCGCATAAATGATTCCGCGTAAATATATTTTGCATACACGTTTAAACGCGACATTACTGTTTTCAATCTTATTATTGACTTCATGCCACAAATATATAAATGAAAAGCCTAAACATGCTGGTACAAGGACTAAAATGACAGAAGGCTGACAATACATTCCAAATCTCCACACATCCTCAGCTACAATAAGCGGGAGGTAGCCGATGATTATGGCACCAAAGAGCCGTGGTATATAAAGCTTTATCTTTAAACGGTTCAGAATGATTTTTATAATATAAACTATAATAATACAATATGCCGCCACAACACAGGTCATGGAAAAAATGTTTTTCCAATCATATTCTCCGTTTCCTGATGTTAAGCTTTTATTTGTCAGGGGAGGTATTTTGATACATTGGAATATGTATGATAACGGATTATTGTCAATGGCGAGAATGAACAAAACAAAGATTGTAGGAAAAATGAATAGAAGCTGCTTCCAATTGCTTATAAAAGCTTTAAAAAAATGAGACTTTTTTGTTTTATCCAGTTCCAATTCATTGATTATTAATCCGGTAGTTTCCAGATCGTAACGGGGAAGGAACCAATGGTCGATTAAGAACAACAAATAATTTCTTCCTCTAGGAGTTTTTAAAAAAACTTAGAAAAAACTTTTAGTTTTTTAAAATTACTACCCGGCTCTTCAATAATTTTTCTAATCTCATCTTCCCTGTCAGTTTCCGTACCTGTAAAAAATGTATAATTTTTTGGGTCAATTGTAAAGTTCATCCATTCATATAAGTTTTCATTAAATTCATTAACATCGTTTTGCACCACGGAAACAGAATAAAACTTTTTCCATGAATGGTATTCTAAATGTCGAAGTTTATCTAATAATATCGTATGCAACCCTTCTTCTTGAATTTTATTTTTAGCACGTTTAATCTCATCGACAAACGAATTGTCACTCACGTTATTAACGAAATCATCAAACTTTTGTTGAGAATCTAATGCTTCCATAATTTTGTTACTCATCTGCTTTCCCGGAGGTCCATAGGAATGTATCTTTTGAAATTTTCTGGAATTTCATCCTTGGTTATCTCATTTTTTTTTAATTGTTCAATGATTTTATTAATTTCAGTCGGATTAACTAATTTTTTTATAAATTCAGTACCTGGCACAGGTTTATCATTTACATATGTTTCACAGTCAATATAAAATGAATCCAGGTTTTTAATCCCGCAAGCAATATATGCTCCACTCACCATTGGTTTTTTGCCGCCGGTAATATCAACGGCTATTTCTGTGGTTTGTATCCCACGTTGATTTTCACTAGCAATAATTGAATATATTTTTTTACAAGTATCGGAAGGTTCTGAACTATCTACCTTCAGCTTATAATTGTCATCATGCCAATTATCTTCATCAAAAAATTCAATATCATTGCTGCAATCTGAAAGATCACTGCTTATCTTTTTGCACCAGTATGTAATTTCATAACATTTGTCCTTACTGTCTTTTGAAAAGAGCAGAATAACTCTTTGAGCTTTAAGTGCGAATATAGATAAAATAATTGGTTGAATAGAGAAACCTACTAACAAAATATGTGTTTTGTATTTTTTCTGAATGTTGCCAAGCAGTTTTTCCGTTAATTTATTATAAGTCTTCTTGAAAATACTATCAGCAGTGACCTTGTTTTCTTCGTTATTATTAGTGAAATAGAAGTTTAATTTGTCTTTTGGTGAGACAATTCTCTCCAGTTTCAACCGCTGTTCTTCTGTTACTAAATTATTCATTTTTCACCTATTGTTGGTTTTTGTTTATACAGATTTCAAATTTCAACTATTTGATACCAGTCATGTTCAGTAAAGACATGCTATCAACCTAACTGAATTTCATCCAGCCCAATGGCTTTGTAACTTGATTGTTTTTGTATATTAATCGTCTTGATTTTGGAGCGGGACAATCTTTTTTATCGACAAACATATGGTTTCTCAGTTTTTTTTGTGAGATATCATCTAAAAGCATGTCGATTGTCATACCCATTAGCCCGGTACCCCAGCCAATCCTGAATTTATGTTCGTAGTTATTATTTCTATAGAAATCTTGAACATCAGAAATATTCAATTGATCATTTAAGCAATTATCAAAAAAATTTTTTTCAAACATCCAGAGATCTTGACTAAATTGTCTTACTAAATTAAAGATACCCTTAATATCCGAAAAGGGAATATTGTATTTTTTTCGTTTAAATTCTTTAAGTAGTACGCGATCAATTGTAATGAGAAAATTAGTTTCACCTGTAAAAGTTTCTATCTCAAAGTCGATGGGCTGCTCTTTTTTGTCCAATTTCATTTTTATTGTAAATTTATCTGCTAATTGTAACTTGTCGTGCGTGGGCTTTTTGTTTGTAATATTATTAAGTCCCTTTAATGAAACAAGTACAACCTTGTGCATATTCATATTTGCCAACCTTTTTGTATCTTTAACTTTGACACATCTAAGAAAGTCTGATTTAGTATCCATTCTTGTTTTACCGTTTTGAAAGATGAATAGAGATAATTGCTGAGAAAATCTGCTTTTTTCAATATCTTTTTGCCTCGGTGACATATTTTTTGTTTTTTGTATAAAATCCGATATTTTGCTGCTAATATTATCTAAAAACGATTTAACAATATTTGATTCCTTGTGCTTCAGAAATTCTTTTGCCATATGATACATTACTGCAGTGCGAATAACCCCTTTAATGGAACTCCCAGGTATTATAGGTTGACCAGGTCCATTTTTTATAAACATGTTTCCTCTTGTTGCATTTACTAATGATTTAAAAACACCAAACTCAATTAGTTCTTTCTCATTTTCTTTCTTGTTCTTAGTATGGTAAATCCCCGTATCAAAAAGGAATTTTTCGTTATCAAATTTGTTAAGTTTTCCTTTGTTAGTATATTCTTCAATCTGATTTACATATTTTGTTACTAATGAGAGATCGTTAGTCTTTTGAAAAAGGTATTCTACCAGTCTGTTTGAGTCTATGGCAAAAGCAGTCTCATTGTTGCGCCTGACAAATCCTTGTCCATAATCTATATCTTTTCCTTTGATATGAATGGGAGTAATTGTTTTTATGTTTACTACTTTGTTTTCTAAAAAGTTCATTTTATTTTCTCACAAAATGGAATAGCGAATGGTAATCCGTTTCTAAAAATTCTATGCTTGTTAAACTCTTGAGGAGTAACGTTGACTAAGTTTCCTCGCAATTCAGAGGCGAATATAGAGCCTTCGGAGAACATGTAACAAGTCTTACGTTTTAATTGTTCATAAGAAGAGGAAGAAAAAGACCATCCTTTTCTTTGCGTAAGATCATAAGCTATGCTTTTTAATTTACGAACATCATCCGGAAAGAACAGTGAAAATATATAATAAAACTCTGATTTAATTTTGAACATTTCACAAAACCTTGCTCTACCAGGTATTTTCTGGTCAGAAAAAGAAGGGTTTAGTCTCCTCTGTTCTTTCGCAGTTTCAATGTCAATACAAAACCAATCATTATCTGAAAAATCAAACAAACCGCATCCAGATGTCCTCCTGCCTCCTAATCCATTATATTTTAGTACATCCATCAATTTTTTGAAATCGTCAAATGAGAATTCTTCCTCATCAAGATCAAGTAAGAAAAAAGGTTTGATATCTTTCAGGTAAAATACAATACCTGTATGATATATCTGTGCTGCATGGGAAACGCTTTGTGTTACATTCTGAGTTCTGCTCTCTTCTACCCAGAATAAAGATTTGTCTTCATCAAGTATAGCTTTTAGATCAAGAGGTTCATTGCGTTGCCATTTTTGGAATGTTTCAATAGAAATAAATTTTCGATTTTTAAATTCCTTTCCAAATTCATATTTTTGTTTATCATCGATTAAGTTTTCCGGCAAGATAAGTGGTTTTGGTATAAAATATCTGTGGCTGGATTGGCTAGTATCTACAAATCCAAAAGAAGAGACCCTGAAGGGGACATAAATATTATCTTCATTAATAGTTTTGTTTAAAAGGTTTTTGATCCATTGTTTTTGGTTAAATATGTGACTAATAGACGCCAGCGTATTAATCAAGCCGCTAAATATTGTATCTGAGTGGGCAATACCCTGGACATCTTCAACCCCATATCCGGCAACGTCTGACCCGAAATGTACACCATTTCGAAAATTCAACTCAATAACATATTTCATTTTGAATAGTTTCTTTTCTTAGAATTATAGAGATAAAGGAAGTTGAAATTATTCTTGATTTAACTCTTGACTAATGATTTAAGATTATCGAAATTGTTTACCCTCAGTTCTTCCAAGTCAGAGATAATATTCCCTTCCTTTTCAGGCAAAAATAATTCTGAACCTCCTCCTATTTTATAATATTTACATTCCTCTATAGTTAATGAGAATTCCACTTGGCCATAACCCCTGGAAACAGAGCCACCAAGACCGTCTTTTTCTATAAGACTTAATGCTTCAAAGATATTTTGAATATCTTTGGATAAGTGTTCTAAGTCGTTTTCCAAAAACTTTTGATTTTCATTATTATACTCAGTAATTACTTGCACTTTGTAAACAATTTCAAACTCAAAGTTTGCACCAGCAGGAACACGTTCAATTGTCCTTGGGTTTGCAGAAGCAGTGATACGATCAATTGCATTTTCCATTTTTGCTTCAAATATATACAATGCATCTTGTTTGATTTTCTCCTCATTCATTAATTTGCAATCACGAACTATTATACGTGCGGGGTGATTACGGCCTCCATTGTCTCCGGTCGCCCCATAGATTCTACATACACAACAGTTTTTGGAACCTTTATTGTCATCTTCTTTATATGAATAGTCAATATCATCACACACATGCTGTTTTACTTGATTCTGTCTGGTTCCTGAAGATCGATTAAATTTGAAGCTTCTGTCAGTTACAGCAATTTGTTTTTCAGTAAAACTTCTCATTTTTCCTTTTAAGGAACTTCCAGGAATGTAAGGGGCGCCTGTAACAGGATGTTTGATTACCGGTGAATCGATTCCTCCTATCTCAACAGTATCTGACGATGCTCCTATATGGAGTCCTGTAATTACATCAATAGTCCCTTTAATAATTATATTACCTAATAACCCAATGTTATATTCCTTCTTGCCCATTTTAGTAATCTCCTTATTGTTATGTTGAAGCTTTATGAAATGCTACCACTGATTCAAAGAACATGGCAAATTGGTAAAAATCATCTTTATCAGTAACCTTTTTTATCATGCTTGTGCAAATACTTGAAAATTCCCTTAAATCTCTTTTCTTGGCACTCGCATTTGCCAGTTGAGGTCTAAGCATCAATAATTTTGCCTTTTCTACATCAGTGAATTCATTTTGCTTATCAACACATAATTTAATATTTTTTACGGCATTAAAAAATCGTCTAATTTGATGGGTTTCAATTCTTCTTAAATGATCCTGAGCACAACATTCCGCAAAATCTATTAATGATTCCAGTTCGAATTCCGAAAGTTTTTTTATTTTGTTTAATTTTTCCTCTATACCACCTGATGCCGTTGGTTTCCTTTTTTCTCCTTTATACTGTATTTCCCCCCACTTCTGTGCTTTATTTTGATTTTTCATTATTACTCTCCTTTGCCTCGTTGTAAAAGCTCAATCCATGTTAATGGAATTTTAATGGATCTGATTGTTTTGTGTTTATTGTTTTTTGCCGGTAATGTAATAAGCATATTCTGAAGTTCGGTTACTTGTACATTAAAATCGGGATTTCCATTATGGAGAATTCTTGAAAATAAATAGATTACATTTGGTACATATAGCGTGTTTTCCCCCCACCATATATCAGCAATTTTAAATAGTTTGTACACAAAACCGCTGGAAATCCCCTGGAGTTCCAATCTATTATCTTCTTTTTTACACAGAGGTACAAATTTTTCTACTATTTCAATAGTAGTTGTATCATGCCAGGGTATGGCATGAACTATTTTATCCTGAAAATTTTGTATACCATTTCTCAGATCATTTGTCGCCTGAATATTTAATTGTTGGCCCATATGCCTATAATATTGAGAGAAAAAAATTGCAACTTTGTTTTTTGAAGGTACTATCTCATTTGAAAGTAGAAATGATTTGGATTCATTCTCTGCCTCCCCGCTCAATTTTGCCATCTGGTAAAGAGGATATTTGGCTTTGTGGATTGTTAGACCAGCAGAAATGCCGAGCCCTGAAAACCGCACAAAACAGCGCTGAATATCATAACTGAGCTCTGCTACTTCATCCCATGCACCAATAATAAACAGATCGTCACCTCCCGCATAGACTATTGAAACATTTCTGCCACCGCTTTGTTTATAATTTTTGTTTGTCAAGTCAGTAGGTTCAATCTCTTCTCCATTTTCATCTATTCCTAAATCACCTTTACAAATTTTGGTAAGATACACTTTGAAGAAGATATTCAACATCTTTGATATATTGGCGAGATGTGGTAGTGTAAATGGTTCCAGGTTATGGATGACTTTACCCATATTATCAACATCCATCCGCAAACAGGCAATGAAATCTGCACCACATGAGGCATTGGCAAGGCCCATAAATGATGCCGTCATTCTTGCTTCGTTTTTATGATCAAGTTCTTTATTGTGTTCTTTTTGAAATTCATCCCTCTCTTTTTCTTTTGCCGTTAAAGGCAGATCCGCTACATTTCTGACATAATTCGCATAAAAGAACGGTATGCAACCCTCCTTGTTATCTTCAGGCGCATTGATTTTCCATTTGCAATCAATGTCAATATTTTTTTTACTGTTGTCATTGTAGAAATTTTTATCCACTGTGTAATAAGCAAAACCCCCGTTTATATCAGGAAATTTGATATAAGGGTTTTCTTTACTCTCAAACCCTGCTTCATGTTTTTTAGATGTACGGTAGATATAATTAAAATCCGTTAGTTCGTCTCCTAATTTGTACAAATGGAAGCAGAGTGAATGGGCAACATTAATGCCATTCACCTCTTCTTTAAACTGTTGTGGTTCGATCCGTTCGAAGGTGTTTAAGTTATAGAAAGGTTCTTTTAAAAGATCTATATCATCTCGGTGGCAAATCTGACACTCTTCTCTATTGGTTTTTTGTTCCGGCTCCCTGTTAAATGCTCCACTGAATAGAGTATTCAAATTCCATTTGAACTTCTGATTCTTGTCTCTATCTAATTCTTTCTGGATGACATTGCTCCACATATGCCTAAAATTATCCTGATGTAAATTATTATCATTTAATTCCGTAGAAACCATAGAAATGTAGAGCTTTCCAGAAAATTCTTCAAAAGCCCAGTTATTGATTTTTTTCTTTAATTCTTCTACCTTCTTCTCTGTCCCGTTATTGGGAAGTAAAAGGCAAAATGAACCACCACCGGAGAAGACAATATTCTCCAGATTATCATTATATTTTCCGAAATATTCTGTAATTAGTTCATAGCATAAGTGTTCGCAAAGTAGCTCCAACATAAACGATCTTGCCCTCAACGATTTCAGGGCACCTTTTGAAGATATGGTGTAAACCGTATTCTGGATTCCCGAGAGTTCTCCGTAAACTAATACGTACGGAGAAATGACCGCCTTTGATTTTTCTTTACAACGTTCTAATGCTGTTTTTATACTTTCAGCTTCGGGCAAATTTGTGGTGTCAGCGATGTTTACATCTTGCCGTTCCGGGTAAGAGATAGAATCAATTGTGAAGTTTTTGAAAACAGCATTTTCCGGGTAACTGCTTTCCACCGGTTGGTATTTGCTGTCAATCAATGCAAAGATTGACTTAGTATATCTGTTGTTTTCTGTTTCCATAGTATTATGATTATGTTTGAATGTTAAACAAAGTATTTGTTTTTTTATCCATTTTAAAATATTTTCTGCAATAAATATCTTGATAGATTTTTTTTGATAAGTTTTTCAATTTGTATATAAGTCAATTAATGAATTGCCCCTACGAATTGTGTATCGACATCTATCCTTTTACAAATAAGGACTCATAGAAATCTCTATTTGGTAAGAAAGTTCATCTTAATTTACGTTCTTGTAATAAAGCAAACCTTATTTTTTGTGTATTTTTGTGGCAACATAATTGAGGCACAACAGGCGCAAAAAAATTAATGAAAATACTATTGGTGAGCTGAGTAGACCGCCCTTTTCTACATCAGAAGATTTCCGTTTCCCATCTCCGGCTTCCATAATACGTAAAAAACTCTTCCGTTACGGGCACGCTCAACAGACACTGATCACGGTCCTTATTATCCCTCCTGCCATACAATCAATTCCCTGAAAGCCTTTATTGATTAGACCTAAAAGGTAATGTCCAATTAACAATAAGTAATGATCAATTAAAAGACACAACTGCTTTCAATGCATCATCGTTATTTATAACCTTATATTTCCCAAGCCCATAAACCGTACCCTTTCCAACATGGATATACTCACCAAGAGCTACCAATGGCATAACCTCTTCGATATCCCCTTCAAAAACGGTTTTGCCAATGAACCCACCCATCTTCATCCTTGTCTCCTGCCTTGCCGAATAGCGTTGCCAATCGTACCATCTTGTTTTTCGTTCTGTACACGTTATGCTCTCTGCCTTTTCTATGAGTGCTTTGAAGTCCAGATCAAGCAACTCGTCACAATGGAAATAGGAGAGGGATGATACTCGTCTCAGGAGCGTCCTTATCATGTGATGGAATTCCAACTCTTTAACCAATCTTTCTTTAAATACCATTCTGGTGGGGGTAAGAAATTCAATTGTTATTTTAGAGAGTGAATTGTTCAGGGGTGAAATGTCCTTTGCCGTCATAACCCGGAAATGATTATGCAGAATTTTCTCCTCACCGGAATAGATTATACTATTCTTAATCGCAGCTTCACTTCTCTCTTCTTGATCTGATCCTTCAACCTCTGACGTTACTGATTTGAGATGAAATTTACCTTTTCCTTTCCCGATACCTATTCTGCCGAGTTCATCAAAGGTGTAGATAAAGTAAGGAAGGTATTGGATCGCTTTACCGATAAGGACAAGATCAAACGTTATCTCTTCACCTTTTTTGAATAAACGTTGTAAGGTAAGCGCAGGTTCTATCACAAATGGGTGTGGAACGTTTTTATACAGTCTGAGGATCTCTGTCTCTTCAGGTGGAGAGGTTTCAAAGATGTAAGAGTAGACGCACGTGGCCTTTACCATGCAGTCATTACACTCCTTTCCCTTTTGGATACAAACCACTCTCTTAAAGGCGTGGCCAAAGCCGCCGCGAAGTGTAGAGCCTTTGTATAACGGCAAATGTATCTCTTCAAGTGTTAAGAGGTTAAATTGAAACCTTGAGATTGTAAGGTTTTGCGGGACACATTTTATGTTCTTTGTCTTCAACATGAAATCCTGATTTAACATCAGAGTTTATTGTGGAAACTGTTAATTTAAACTTAAATTAAACAAGGGCGTCATAATTCGTGCTTAGCTATGTGTGGTAAGAAAGTTCATATATTTATCTTTTGTAAGAACAACTTTATTCAAGACAATTTATACACCTCATCCTATGTGATATAGCTTTATGTTTTAAGAATTGAATAAGTTGTGATGATAAAACTATGTATTATTGAAGTCAAGGAAAAAGAAGTTGCAGTATCTCTGATTAACCACCTGACTACGCTTAGCATAAGGTAGAAAGCATACCTGTTTTCTTATTGGCTTGATGAGCATAATTTGCCGAGAGTTACAAAGATGTATTCTCCTGACATATCAAAGCTGTGTGATATCCTGGGAAGATCGCAATCACAAATGGAAGAGTTTATTCAAAAATGGATACGGTAATCTGTTCACCATACCCCTCATTACGAATGAATGTTGAAATCTTTGTGAGGTACTTGCTAAAGAGGTCCGGCGCCAGGTTGTAAACGCCTAATACATGTAGCGAATCGACTTGAAAACTTTAAACTCTGCATATAGATTGTTCGGCGTTAATTACATCGTTGATTTGCCTGGTTAAATCTGAAAAATTAAAAGGTTTTCTGAGAATAAAGTCTACTCTACAGATCTTATCAAGTTTAGGTTTGAGTTTTTCTCCACATCCTGTGATAATGCCTATCTTTGGCCTCTTATTTAAGGTATTCAAAGCCCTGATTACATCATATCCAAATATTTCCGGCATAGCCATGTCACACAAAACGAGGTCAAATCCTTCTTTCTCTGTCTGTTTTATTGCATTTGCGCCATTGTTGACAGTCAGAACTTTGTAACCGGCTTTTGAAAGAAAATTGTCCAGAATACTGCATATGTCCTCATCATCATCTACAACAAGAACACTCAAATCATTCCCTTTTACTTTTTGTTCTGAGATAGGCGGTTTTGTGGGATTGACGGTTTTCTCTGCTATCGGAAGTTCCAAAGTAAATGTACAACCCTTCCCCAATTCACTTTCGACATCAATTATCCCTCCATGTCTGGCCATTATTCCATAAGCAGTGCTCATGCCCAAACCGGTCCCTGCTGCAGACTTTGTAGTAAAAAATGGCTCGAAAACCCTCTTCTTCACCTCTTCAGGCATTCCTGTACCCGTGTCGGAAATAGTAATAAATACCGTTTCCGGTTCACACCACGTACTAAATGAAAGTTGGCCACCATCAGGCATGGCATCCATGGCATTATTGATTATGTTTATAAATACTTCTCTTAATTCTGTAGGATTACACAATATGGAAGGTGTCTTCAGCATTCCGTTTCTATCCATGGAGTAGTCAATGCCTCTGGACTGTGCCATATTTTTCCACCGGGGCATTGTAAAATCGATTGATTGTTCTATCAGCTCACCTATATCATAAGATATAAACTCTGTGTCACCTTGAAATTTTCCAGTAAATTTAAGCATCTTACCGGAAATCTCAGACCCATCATCAGTTGCCTTCTTAATAGTATGGAGCCTGTCTGTTAATTCACCATCCTCTTTATAGCTGTCCTCCAACAACTGTGCATTGCCCGAGATGATTGTAAGAACATTATTAAATTCATGCACAATCCCCGCGGTTATTGCTCCAATGGATTTCAGTTTTTCTGATTTCAAGAGCGCTTCCTTCATTTTTATTTGCTCAGAGATGTCTTGACCAACTGCTTGAAACTCGTCTAATCGACCGTTATTATCAAAGATTGCCCGGCATACCCATTGTTGCCAGGAAATTGTACCGTCAAAAAGAACGATACGCTGCTCGTAGGTTACAATAGGATCATCGAAAGTAAGCGAATTAATCTTGTCCCAGACCAGCTTACAGTCCTCCTGCATTACTGAAATAAAAAAATTACTCCCCATGAGTTTTTCGCGAGATTGTTCAAGAGAACGGCAATACGCGTCGTTAGCGAAGGTAAGCTTACCGTCCGGTAAAAACCTGACAATGTACTCAGTCTGATCTTCGGCAATAGCCTTGAAACGTTTTTCATTTTTCTGTAGCTCTTCTGTTGCGTGGAGTGTAAGTAGAGCCCCTGTACATATGGAGGTAAAGATCAGGCCGATTTCCAGATCCTGCTTTGTAAAAGGCAGGCATCTTTTGTTGTGAAACGTAAATATGCCTATCAATTTCTGCTTTTCACTTATAAGGGGAAATACCATAAGTGAATCGTCATTATATCCTCCCCATCCACTTCTTTTAAACCTGCTTTCTTCTTTTATATTCATTATATGAACAGGTTTGTGCTCTTTTATAACATAACCCAGAATGCTGTCATCAGAGAGTGGCAATAGTATGGATGAGGGTGCGTGGCCCGGATCAAGTGAGTGGGCAAGTTCTAGTCTGTTTTCCTTATGAAGGAAGAGGCTTCCTCCGTCCGCAGTTATGTTTCTGGCAAATTTTTCAAGAAGGAGTTTGCTGAGTTTATCCTGATGGTTATAAGAAGTAACTGCCTTTGCAGACTCAGCCATCAAGTCCAGCCTCGTGCTCATTTCCATTAATTTACCGGTTTGTTCTTTAAGGGACTTTTGTGCCAGAGATTTTTCGTTTTCCAAATTAATCTTATCAAAGCACCTGTTTATAGTTAACAAAAGATCCGGTGCTTCAACAGGCTTTAGCAGATAGTCATAAGCACCCTCCTTAAGCACCTGAAAAGCCTTGTTCAGGTCTGCATAAGATGACATCAATATGCAGAGAATCTCAGGTTTTGTTGTTTTAAGTTCAGAAATCAAATTAATACTGGCAGGCATTCCTAAACGGAAATCTATAAGGACCAGATGCGCGTTAAAGACCTGGAGCCTATTGCTGATATCTTTTGCATTATACGAAGTTTCAACCACATAACCATGCGAACTCAGGATATCAAGCAGTATATTAAGCAGGCTATCTCCTGATTTGCTATTGTCATGCACTACTAAGATACGTCTTTCAATAGTTTCGTGTTGTGAATATGGGTTATTCTTTTTTCTCATGCATTATATATTTTGCGGGTCAGTTATACTCTTTCACAGGTTGTTCAATAATTTTCAAAACTGAAGCCCCTGCTTGTTTTTTGAGTACAATGTAAAATTCTTATATAATCAGTTTTCAATATTCCATATGAATGAAGTTCTATATATTCACAAAATATGTGCCAAAGAAGACATCGCAGATTATGCTCTTCAAAGAAATTATTATATTTTTTTTAAGTCATTATCAAATTGGTGTTTACACAATTATCATGAAATATTTTTTTTATAAAAGTGTGGTTGGTGGTTGAGGAGCTATTAGAGAAAGTACGCCATGGCACAGTAGTGTGCCACCGCAAAGGTGTGCCATGGCGCACTGAGGAGGATCGTTTATCGGGTTATACACTAAGCCGGCTCCTGGAGCGTTATGCAGTGAAACCCTCCCAATCCGATAAGAAGATCAAGTGCGTGAATTCCGATCACATTACGAGTCTGGAAGAGGTCCGAAAGTATTCCAAGCGCTTTGTGATCTGCGGGACCATCAAATGTGGGGACGAGAACTGTTTCGTTCGCAATATAAAAATTTGCGTAACTTGCCGGTAGCCTGAACTTTTTGTAATAGATCGGTTTTGGCATGGGAAGTGTTACTACTGAAGGCTTTGAACCATTTTCCAATCGGACTTGTTTCAACCGTTCCAGATTTTCAGAAAGAATTGGGGTGTTGGGATCAGATGAGCTGGTCTCCATTGCCAGCACCATCGTTTGTTTGTCAACAAATCGGCAGATATCATCCACGTGCCCATGTGTGTCATCACCTTCAATTCCCCGGTTTAACCAGACAACATTGGTGATACCGAGGTGCCTCCTGAACACCTTTTCCAGCTCACTTTTGGTAATGCCTGGATTACGTGATTGTATCTTCCGGTCCAGTAGACACTCTTCCGTTGTAATTAATGTGCCGGATCCGTTTACATCTATACTTCCTCCTTCCAGAACCAGTGGTTTTTTTTTCCACTTTACTGGGATAGTTTTCAGGTTTAACCGTTGGGCAAGTTCTAAGGGTACACTATTGTCCTTTTCATGAGCAGGGTATCGGGCCCAGCCGTTAAATCTAAAGCGAATAATCCTCTTTCGTTCTCTTTTAGTTCGGTTGTCCATCACAAACGTTGGACCATAATCACGAATCCAACTCCTATTTGTTAATATGTGATGAAAATGTATATTTGCGAGATTTGCCTTGGCCTGTTTCAGGAATCTCCTTGCCCTCATTTCATGTTTTTCAGAATTTACCAGGATGGAAACTTCTTCAAATACGGCAAGTTTTTGAGTCAGTATTGCATAAATCTTCTGTACGGCTGACATTTTACCAGGCCAGTCCGTATAGTTGTGAGGCCAGGTCAGCCATGTTGCTTTATGTGGCTCCCATTCAGCAGGCATGCGGTAACAAATAGAGTCTCTATTGTACATGATTCAGAAACATTTTTTTCAAAACAAGCAGGTGATAACTGTACCGGAATAGTTTTAGCTTTCTCTATCCATTGTCTGCCGTTAAAGATGGTTAAATGTAACTCTATCAATGTAAAAAAGCAAATAAAATAGTATGGTAAATTCAGGTATGAATACTCATTTCCCTTAATGCACCTTGTTATTTTTTCGTTGCTTTGCGCGCTGATCGTAAGGTCCTGAAAAGCGTATAAATTCGACAAAGAGCTCTTTGTCGAAACAGTTAATCATCTTTTCTTTCATCTCTACAAGTGCGGCAAACGGTCTTTTTGCCTGAGCATATGATCTGGTTGTTGTCAATGCGTCGTATACATCTATAATACGGGCAATTTTACCGGTATGATGGATTTCATCTTTGCCAAGCCCATGTGGGTAACCTGTTCCATCATAGTTCTCATGGTGTTGTAACGTTATTAAATATTCATCGGTAAATCCATTTCCTGTTTCCTTTAAAATTTCTACACCCGTTTCCGGATGCTTTTTAATCTTTTCATATTCTTCTTTTGTCAATTTACCTTTTTTATTAAGGATATCAGTGCTGATCCTGGTCTTGCCGATATCATGCAGGAGAATACCTGAACAGAAGTGCTTTAAGTCTTCGTTTTTAAAACCAAGTTCCTTGGCAAATAGAGTCCCTACGGCGGCGACATTAACTGAATGTGTATAGGTGTAATATTCATGAATTGCAATGTTAAGCAGGCTGCGTGCGGCTCTGCCTTCCTGAAGAATATAGTCAACCATGTTGTAAGCAAATGTCTTTGTCCTTTCGATATTTCCGGCTCTTGGATCATTGAAGAGATCTTTGACCAGATTTGTGGCAGCGCTATGTACAATTTTTGTTCGTTGACTGGGAGGGATCCTTACATCAGTTATGATTTCCTGGAAATTATTTTCCAGATATTCATAATATTTCTGCTGGTCGTCCTTCTTAATAAATAGTCTACTGATATTTTTCTCGCACAGCATTCCTTTTTTGTTGTCCCCAAATACGATATCATCTTTACAATACAAAACATATCGATTTTCAAACTTTGTTTTTATCCGTAGATAAAGGTCACACCCAATGGTTGTATCGGATCTTAAACTGTTTGAATTAACGGGTAGATAATCAGCCATTTGTTATATTTTAAACATTAAATTATTCGCTATGCCTATGTTTTTACATACCTGATTTGTCGTTTACTCTTGGGTTCTTGCGTGGATCGTACGGTCCTAAAAATCGTATAAACTCTTTCAGTAGCTCCTTGTCAAAGCAATAAAACATGTTTTCTTTCATCTCCACAAGGGCGGCAAACGGTCTGATTGCATCCGCGTATGATCTTTTCGTTGTTAAAGCGTCGTATACATCTATTATGCGTGCAATTTTACCGAAAAGGCTAATCTCGTCTTTTTTTAGTCCATATGGATATCCGGACCCATCATCATTTTCATGATGTTGTATGGTTATTATGCGTTCTTCTTTGATCTCCGTACCTGTTTCATCTAAGATTGCTACTCCTAATTCGGGGTGCCTCTTTATCTCCTTAAATTCTTCTGCTGTTAATTTCCCCTTTTTATTAAGAATATCAGTACTGATCTTTGTCTTGCCAACATCATGCAAAAGTACACCTGAGCAGAGGCCCTTCATATCGTTATCTTTCATGCCTATGTCTTTCGCAAACAAAATCCCTACGGCTGCTACGTTTACGGAATGAGTGTAGGTGTAATATTCATGTACTGCTATCCTGAGTAGTTTCTGCGCAGCATAACTGTCTTTCAAAACATAATCAACCATGTTATAAGCAAACGTTTTAGTTCTTTCTACATTTCCGCTTCTTGGGTCCTCAAAGAGATCTTTTACAAGGTTGGTTGCAGCACTGTGCACAATCCTTGTTTTTTCATCAGCAGAAATTTTTGTATCAGACATGATATTCTGAAAATTAGATTCCAGGTATTTGTAATATTTCTGCTGGTCATCTTTTGCAATGAAAAGCCTGTTGATATTCTTTTCCACCAGCAATTCTCTTTTAGTATTCTCAAAGACAGTGTCCCCTTTGCAATACAGGATGTATCGACTATCTGCACCTGTATTTACAAGCAAGTGTAGATTGCAGCCAATTTTTGTATTAGCCTTTAAACTACTTGAATCAATGGGTATATAATTGGACATTTTTCTTTATGCGTAACATCTGGTAAAATTTACTACGAGCTAATTTCTGGTCTAAAATCGCATCACAATTGCCTATACAATAAAGAGGTATTTGATAATAGGTACACAAATTGTAGATATTTAACGCAATATGAGTGCCAAAAACAGACTTAATCTATTTGCCAATTATCGGTAATAAATGTATGTTTTTTAGCAAAGACTCATGTTCTTGGCCCTACTTAATTATCTGATTTTGGCGTAAATGTTTATATAAATTACTTCTAGAAATTTACAACTAACGGATTCCTGTTACAAATTCAACTTACTGTTCAAGTTAAAGATTCCAGTTTTTTAAATAAACATTGCCAGAATAATCAAATTTTTTGTAAGAAGTGATAATCATTGGAATTACCTTGACATTATATATTTCCTAAAATACACTACAAACTGTATAAATCTTCATAGTTGCGTGTCAATGCAAGTTAGTTTTCAACAATTATTTACCACTACAAACAACACAGAGTTTTTGGTAATTTTTATAACATGATTTCTTAAACCCTCCATAACCAGAAAAAATGCAGAAAATAAATAACAAAAGATGGCCAATGATAGTTGGTGTATCTATTGGCGGTATAATTGGCGTGCTAATCATCCTGGTATCACTAATCCCTGCCATTGTCTCCTCGGGCTTGGTGAAAAATAAAATTATTAATAGCCTGGAAACAGGCTTGGATCGTAAAGTACAGATTGATGATATCAGTATGAGTTGGTCAAACGGCCTGGATATAAAAAATATTCATATCAGAGAGAGAGAAGATCTGCAGGGAGATGAGTTTGTGAGGGTAAAAAGGATAATCTGTAATATTGACTTTATTCCGCTTATTAGTAAGCAAATCAGAATAAATAATTTGATAATTGACAGCCCGGAAATTGTCATACAGAAAGACAAGGATGGTGTGTTTAATTTCGAAGACAAAATTACACCTGTAGCGCCTGATGCCACACCCGCAATAGTTGAAAAAACTGTCCCTGATGTAGTCAGTACACCAGGTAGAAAGCAGGAGCTTTCACCATTGGTTATTCCGGCTTTTTTGTCTGATCTTAAAATTAAAGCGGAGATCAGTAATGGCAGATTTACCTTCATTGATCACCAGTTACAGGAAGAAACACTCATAAAGAATTTTAGTACTACTGTTAATGTTGATTCTCTGAGAAAGCCGATTGCGTTGAAGAGTGCTTTCGATATTGAAGCAAAGGGTGGGGTAGAACACGCAGATATTATATTTGATGTTTCCATGGCAAAAGACGGAAAAATTGATCCTGGAAACTCAAAAGGAGCATTTAACATGAAAACCGGTTTTGCCCTTATAACGACCGACTTTGATATGTCAAAGTTTCAGGGTGAAGGTGGTTCAGGTCTTGATTTTTCAATGAACGTAGACCTGGAAAAGCTTACAGAAAATCTTGCAGGAATGCTGGGGCTGCCTAAGGGCATGCAGGTGAAAGGGTCGATCAACTCAAAGTTAGTGGCCGAAGGGCAGCTGGAAAAGGTGATAGATGTAAATGGGAGTACCGAAATTACAAACCTCAGTGTTTCAGGCGGGCCATTTGAAAAGAACCCTATTCAGCAACAAAGTATCAAACTGACACAGAAGGCAGACATAGACATACAAGGCGAGAAAATTAACATATACAAAATCGGTATTGAATCACCTTTTCTGGAGATGTTTCTGGCCGGTTTTGTAACAGAACTAAAGAGTACAAGAAATATGAATTTTAAGATATCCCTGGGTCTTGACCTTGCAAAACTAATGGAACAGGTTGGTGGGTTGCTGCCTGATGAAACGGAGATGGCAGGAAGGCTGCAGTCAGACATAAACCTTAAAGGGGATCAAAATATTGTGAAAGTGAACGGCAAAACAGATCTGAATAATCTTTCTGTAAAGATGGTGGAAATTGGTTCGGTTAAAGAGCCGCAAATAACTATTAACCATGATATGGTTTACGATCTACAAAATAGTTACCTTGAATTAAAGGACCTCAATATAAAAACTGGTTTTGCTGAAATACAGACTTCCGGTACGGTAACCAATAACGAAGAGATAAATTTAAACATGCTTCTGTCGAGTAATATTGAACGACTCACGCAGAGTTTCCCTGGCATTATATCACTGCCTGAAGGGTTGAGTCTTGATGGACGGATTGATGCAGAAATCAGAGCAAACGGTTACATCGAAGAGGGGATAAAACTGGATGGAACAACTACATTGGACAGTGTAAATGCGACCGGGGGGCCTCTTAAGGATAGGGCAATATCCGGTCTCAGCCTTAAACTTTTACACACACTGGACTATAAGATTAAAGACGACTCAGTGAATATTGAGAAAATGAATATTGAGTCTGAGTTTCTCAAAATGGAATCAAAAGGAGGGATCGCAGGTTTAAGTAAGGAGATGAATATTGATTACAGGCTTTCCATGAAAATGGATTTAGACAAAATAACCGAAAAGTTTGCCGGGATGTTTCCTGTGGATATGAATATGGCAGGCAAAGGTGTTGTTGATTTAGATATGAATGGGAAACTATTACCACAGGTAAATGAGAATATATATGAACAGATGGACTTCGATAGCAATATGTCTATGGATAAAATTATATACGGGGCGTATGAAATAGTAGACTTTAAGGTAGGGCTTTCCATGGATGATGGGTTTTTTACAACAAAGGATTTCACGTTTAAGCTGAACGATGGCCTGTGTGCGGTATTGGCAAGGGCAAACCTTAAGGAGGAGAAGCCGCCCTTAAATTTCGAAATGAAGTTGTCTGATGCAAATATTAATCAAAATATGGACTTATTGGCATACATAGTTCCCATCCTTTCTGCACCGGAAGGCAAGTTGTCGGGAAAACTGAATATGCAGTTCAGCGCAACCGGGACTGGATTGGACTGGCAGGATGATTTGAGTAAGAGTCTTGATGGCGATGGAGAGATTGAGATTAAAGATGGTTACGTAAGGGGTGGCAAGGTGACATCCAAAATCCTTAAGGCATTAGGCAAGGGCAGTGAATATGAATTTGATAAGATCACTACCAGGTTTGTTATTAGTGACAGTAAGATATCAAACGATGATATCAGCGTCAACGGCAAGGAATTTAACATCGGTTTGTCAGGGTGGACTTCATTTGACGGTCGAATAGAATATTCCGCGGATGCCAAGGTGCTGAGCAAGCATGCTGGTCGCGATGGCAAAAAAATAATAGGGGTTTTAAGCCAGGGTTCAAAGTTGCCAATAGTAGTCACAGGGACAATAGACAAACCGAAACTTTCTTTTAAATGGCCAAAGCCACAAGAAATTGGTAATATTCTGCAGGGAATATTAGGAAGTTCCGGAGACTCAAAACCTCAAACCAAAAGTTCAGGTTCGCTGGAAAAAACAGACACTGCAGAGGAAGAGTCACAACCGGTAAAGAAAAAAGAGGAGAATGTCTTAGAGGAGGCAGTAGATAAGCTCTTTAAAGGTATTTTTAAATAAAACTTTCATTAAGCATATTATTACTATTTCAAAATTATGAACTGGCTGGATTTCACATTGATCGGAGTTCTGGCAATGGGGACTCTGTTTGGTATAATTACAGGTCCTCTCTGGCAGATTTATCGAATCACTTCTGTTGTCCTTTCTATCACCGTAGCCCTTTTTCTCCATAAACTACTCAGCGGTATCATAAAAGAAATATTCAGTCCGAAGGTTTCCGGTATATTAGGATATGCGGTTATCTTTGGTATTACTCTGGTCGTAACATATGCAGTCGGGAACCTGTTCCGTAAATTTCTTACAAAAAGAAAATTTGGAATGAGCGGAAGGCTTATTGGAGGAGGAATTTCGTTTACAAAGACAGTAATTACATGCTGTGTGATTATTGCAGGGGTCTCATTTTGGGGGAACGACCAGACGAGGAAAACAATTGATAATTCACTGGTTGCGAAAAATCTCGATAAAGGTACAAAAAACGTAATCCCTCTATTTCCACAAGAAATTAAAGATATGGCAATAGATGGGAAAGAGGTTAGCGAAGAGAAAGAAACCAGTGAAGAAAAACAATAATTACTAAGGGGAATAATTGATGGTAAAGTCACAAAAACCGGAAAGTGCTGAAAAAGGTAAACCAGAGGCAAGTAAAAAAGATCAAGCTCTGGAAAGAGCAGTGTCACAGATTGAAAGACAGTTTGGTAAAGGATCAATAATGCGTCTGGGAGAAGACCAGAAGCTAGATGTGCCTGTAATATCAACCGGTTCGCTCTCTCTGGATATGGCCCTCGGCGTAGGTGGAATGCCGCGTGGAAGGGTAGTGGAAGTTTTTGGGCCTGAATCCTCAGGGAAAACCACTCTGACCCTTCACATCGTTGCCAATGCGCAAAAACAAGGAGGTACCGCTGCTTTTATCGATGTTGAACACGCCCTTGATCCCGACTACGCAAAAAGACTCGGTGTAAACCTGGATACTCTGTTGGTTAATCAGCCGGATACCGGAGAGCAGGCGTTGGAAATAGCAGAGCTTTTAACAAGAAGTAACGCAATTGATGTAATTGTTGTCGACTCTGTAGCCGCCCTCGTTCCAAAGGCTGAACTTGAGGGGCAGATGGGCGACTCACATGTTGCGTTACAGGCCAGATTAATGTCACAAGCGCTCAGAAAACTTACATCTGTGATCTCTAAATCAAAGACATGTCTTATATTTATCAACCAGATCCGTGAAAAGATTGGTGTGATGTTCGGTAACCCGGAGACAACTCCCGGTGGAAGAGCGCTGAAATTCTACTCCTCCGTCAGGGTTGATATTAGAAGGATTGGCAGCATTAAAGATGGCGAGAAGGTTATTGGAAACAGAGTGAGGGCTAAAATAGCAAAAAACAAAGTGGCTGCGCCATTTAAGAAGGCAGAATTTGACATAATGTTCAACCAGGGTATTTCCAGGTCTGGTGATATTGTTGATCTTGGTGTAGAAGCGCAGGTTGTGGAAAAAAGTGGTACATGGTTCTCATATGGAGAGATACGACTGGGACAGGGAAGAGAGAATACCAAGAAATTTATTGAAAGCAAGCCGGAATTACTGGAAGAGATTGAGCAGGCGATAGCCAGGAAGACAGCAGACGAAAAATGAAACAGATTGACTCAAAGTATAAAACAATGTAAGATAATGGACTAGAAAAAGATTTAGTAGTTTAAATATATTAGTTATGAGGTGACAAAATGATTGGTATTTCAAAGTTGTATTGTGGCACGGTCGAGCCTTCCGACGCAATTAGATATGGAAGGGATTCAGGTAAATTGCCTTCGCATCTTTTACAATTTTCCAAAGATAAAAAACCTGTAGTAGTATGGAATGTGGGGCAGAGATGTAATCTTAAATGCGTACATTGCTACTCTCAATCTAAAGATATTGAATATTCAGGTGAACTGACAACAAAAGAAGCAAAGGATATGATTGACGGCCTTGCGGAATATGGCGCTCCAGTAATTCTCTTTTCAGGCGGTGAACCATTGATGAGAGATGATTTGATGGAGTTGATTGCGTATGCCAAAGAAAAAGGGTTAAGGGCAGTTATAAGTACAAACGGGACGATGATTACTGAAGAGAAGGGGGAAGAATTAAAAAAGTTCGGACTTTCTTATGTTGGTATCAGTCTTGACGGCTTAAAGGAAACCAATGACAAATTCCGTGGTATTGAAGGTGCATTTGATGATGCTTTGATGGGAATTAGAAACTGCCTGAAGTTAGGTATTAAAGTGGGGCTTCGTTTCACTATTAATAAGAGAAATGCGCAGGACATCCCGGGAATATTTGAACTGATTGAAAGAGAGAAAATCCCAAGGGTTTGTTTTTACCATTTAGTTTATTCCGGAAGAGGATCCAGGTTGATGGAAGAGGATCTTACACATGAGGAAACCCGTAAAGTTGTTGACCTCATTATTGACAAAACAAAGGCCGCTCACGATCGTGGAAATCCATTGGAAGTTTTAACTGTGGATAATCATGCTGATGGCCCATATATATATCAGAGATTACTTAAAGAAGACCCAAAACGAGCGGCAGAGGTACTTGAACTGTTAAAGTGGAACGAGGGGAACAGTTCCGGACACGGTCTTGCCTGTGTAAGCTGGGATGGTGCCGTACATGCTGACCAATTCTGGAGAGAGCATACTTTCGGCAATGTGCGTGAACGAAAATTCGGCGAAATCTGGGAAGATAAATCAAATGAACTTCTAATGAAACTGAAAGAGAAAAAGAACTATGTTACCGGCAGATGTTCCAAGTGTAAGTGGCTTGATATCTGTGGTGGTAATTTCAGGGCACGTGCAGAGTCAGTCCATGGTGATATATGGGAGCCTGATCCTGCATGTTATTTAACCGATGAAGAAATTGGTTTAGTTGCGGATGTGCCTTTAGCTGTCCGATAAAATTATTAAAGCCCATGTTTCCTTTTTGCAAATAAGAAAACATGGGCTTTTTCTATTAAAGTGGAGTTTTTAACTCAACCCACCAGAATTTCCTGAACCCTGGAAACTCCCTTACCTAATTCTACTTTATAACCACCTTCGTGCAGAATTTTTTCAACAGCAGAGATTGCCAGCACAATGTCAAATTCATTGACATAACCCATATGGCCAACTCTGAATATTTTGCCTTTCAGTTCATCCTGGCCACCAGCTATTGTTACCCCTGTCTCATCTCTCAGCTTTTTTATTCCGGCGTCAAAGTTTACTCCTTTCGGAATTTTGACAGATGTTAACACATTGCCCGCAGCATCGTTCGCAAACAGCTCAAGTCCCAGCGCCTTAATACCCTCTCTTGTCGCATGGGCCAGTTTGGCATGTCGCGCCCAGACCTTCTCAATCCCCTCACTCCTGATAATTTCGATAGATTTTCCTGCTGCCATTATAAGAGAAATTGCGGGAGTATAAGCCGTAGTTTTACTGCTCAGCGCCTTCCTCATTTTCTTAAGATTCCAGTAGTACTTTGGTAGATCAGACTTCTCAATGGAATCCCATGCACTCTGTGCGACACACACAAAGGCCAGGCCAGGAGGCAGCATAAAGCCTTTTTGAGAACCTGTAACAGCAATGTCAATACCCCAGTCATCCATCTTAAACGGTTGAACACCGATTCCAGATATTCCGTCAACTGCCAATAATAAGTTGCGGCCTTTAACAACTTTTGCTATTGCCTCAATATTATGGATAACACCGGTTGAAGTTTCACTTAATGTCGTGAATACCACCTTTGCATCCTGTTCCTTTTCGATTGTGTCATTCACTACGGCAGGGTCTACTGCCTTTCCGTTTTCTACTTCGATCTTTACCGTGTTTACACCATATGTGCCGCAAATTTGTGCCCACCTCTCTCCAAATTTACCACCACTTACCACAATGGCTTTATCCCCCCTGGACAAAGTGTTAGCGACACATGCCTCCATTCCGCCTGTTCCGGAAGAGGCGAACGTAAATACTTCACCATCCTTAGTCTGAAAAACATATTTTAAATTTTCAGACACATTCGCGAATATATCAGAAAATTCAGAAGTTCTGTGATGAATCATTGGGCTTGCTTCTGCCAGAACAACTTCCGGCGGTATTTGAGTTGGGCCCGGTGTAAACAAATAAGTCTTCTTCATTTTTTACCCTTACTATTTATAAAAATTAAAGTTTTAGCCAATTAAAAATAAATCAGGTTTCGGAAAAAAATAACTTTCAATTATAATCGTACTCAGGCTCAGGTTAGACTTGGCCGATCTAATTCAACCGAACCGCAAGCACAGCCTCTTCTGCGTTGACGGTTCGCCGAATTAAGGCTGGACAAGGATGGCCTGAAAATGAGATGCCCTCCCGGCAAATATCATTTGGACGGGCCAGAATGTAAAGCTCTTTTTCTCCGAAACCGAAAATGTCGATTTTAATACAAAAGGATTATATAATCAACTATTTTAAATACTTGACTGAAAATGGAAAAACATTTAATCTTACAGTTCGCTTGTATGTAAATTTCAATATTTGAGTGTAAATATGCACTATAAGTTCTTTGGAACATGATGTTTAGTATATAACAAGACATTACTTTAGAAACCATTTTACGTACTGAATAGAGACGGAAAGAGGTTTTGCTTTTCTATCACAAATAATCATGATATTAGATAAGATACGTGCATATAAACTGACAGAGGTTGCTGAGAGCAAAAAGCTTGTCTCTATAGACTCTTTGAAAGAGAGATGTATAAACGTTCCGGAAGCAGTCAAGTCCGGTACGGCATTGAAAAAAGAGAATAGGATCAAATTTATTGCTGAGGTCAAGAAGGCATCACCTTCAGCCGGTATTATCAGGGAAGATTTCAATTATATCACCATAGCAAAAGAATATGAGGCAGGTGGAGCGTCCGCAATATCCGTGCTGACAGATAAAGAGTTTTTCAAGGGGGATATTAAATATCTCTCTGAGGTTAAAGAAACAGTCAGTCTGCCTGTCCTGAGAAAAGATTTTATAATTGATTTGTATCAGATATACGAGGCAAGAGCTGCCGGTGCCGATCTGGTGTTACTGATTGCAAGGATTCTCACAAAGGAGCAGATAGAAAAATTTCTTTCTCTGTCCGATGAGCTGGGAATGGAGTGTCTGGTTGAGGTGCATGACAATGACGAATTGGAAAAGGTGTTGGAGACAGAAGCAAACATTATCGGAATTAACAACAGAAATCTTGATACATTTGAAACTAACCTTGAAACTACACTTCAACTCTGCCATAGGATACCTGAAGGCAAGGTTGTCGTAAGTGAAAGTGGGATCAAAACGAGGGAAGATGTCCTTGTGCTTGAGAAAGCAGGTATTGATGCAATCCTGATAGGTGAAACATTGATGCGCAGTAAAGATATTTCTAAAAAGATAAGAGAGTTGTTTTGTACTTAGATAATGATGGCTTGCCAAAATAATAATCCTGGAATCTTCTCGAAAATTCCCCGACGTCTTTTGTCCGGGGAAGAGAGGTTGGTCGTCTATCCGTGACAATTCATGAAATTCATGTCTTAAAATATCACAAACCTAAAATATACTTTTCTTCTGTGAAATAGTATGTTTAAATATATTACTTCAAAATGATTGTTATAAATACATTTACATAAAGGAAATATATCCATGAAAAAAGAGAAATTTATGATCCCGACAGTAGTAATTATGTTTCTTACACTTTGCCTGACGTTTAACAATATTGCCGTTGGGGAATTGAGACAGGACCCAGATGCGGCGATGGAATTAAACACAATCAGAAAGAACCTTGGCACATATTCAAAGATGAAACCGGGGGATGCCAAAGATTATTATGAAGAGGCCCTTAATGAGCTTCAGGCAATAGTCGACATGTTTGCCGGTACACATGAGGCGCTGGAAGCGACTTTTTACATCGGCGCTACTCATAATATAATGCGTAATTTCATCGAAGCCATAGCCTATTTTGACGAAGTATTGGCTTTGCAGAATGAAATCGACCAGAATTTCAAGGCAAGGCTATTGTATTTTAAGGCGCAGGCCCTTATCGGGTCCGGTAATATTTCAGGAGCAAAAGATGTTATCACAGAATTAAGGATTATTGAGCCAGGTGCCGCAAATGCCTTCGGGAAGGAATTGGGTGGTACAATAAGGCTTGGAATGCATGCACCCGATTTTCACACTAAAGATTATAAGGGAAACCCGATAAGCCTGTCAGATTTTAAAGGCAAAATAGTTGTCATGAACTTCTGGGCAACATGGAATGATAATTGTATCGAGAAAATTTCGGAAACAAAACAGTTGTACAGAAAATTTAAAGGACCTGGTATTCAATTTATTGGAATAAGTCTTGACGACGAAATTGACGATTTAAAAGGTGTTCTGTTACAAAGAAATATAGAATGGTCTCAAATATTTGAAGGTATGCGTTATAAAGGTATGATGTCAAAATTGTTTGATGTAAGGCAGATACCAATAATTTTTGTGCTGGACCAACAGGGCAGAGTTCAATACATTGGAAACAGTGTAGATAAAATTACTCAAATTATTTCAACGCTGGTTGTCAGAGGAGATAAAAAACCTGGCGGGTATTAATAGAACGGTCGTACCTTAATCTCCGTGTATTCCAAAACTGTCACCTTTCAGGATAGCTCGACCCAGCAAGTTTAGACTGCAGAGGCAGGTTTATAATCAGGGCTTACAAAAAGATCGCAACTGCATATGCCGTCTTTCTCTATCTCCTCTTTGTGATACTCGCACGGACATATAATTTTTGCGTCTATCTCTTTGTCGTCTGAAAGCATTCTGCACGGACAGTAAAAAAAACCGTTCTTCAGTTTTCTCTTTGCCAGACTCTTAATTATTTTATCCACATGGTGAGAATCCGGGTTCAGTTCATAAGGGTTTTCCGCCACATAATCATCAACTAATTTACGAGCATCTGTTTCAAACTTTTCTATTGTATCGTTCACAGTAATATCCTCCCACCATTATATTAACTATTTTGTGTATTAAAGTAGCTGCAGGCTTCCTGCCCGAATAGGTACAGGCGGGTAACCCGCGTGTATCATCACTTAATGAGTGTTTTAAAGTTCCTGATAGATTGTGCAACCGGAAGAATGCGCTTGCCTACCCGAACGTACTATTCGGTACGGGCGGGAATAAGTATGTCTGAGAAAAAATTATATATGATGAAAAAGGATTTGCAAGGCTAAAGAAATTGATTTATCCTGAGACTATGTTGATCGAAGACGTACTCGGAAAAAACGGAGTTATCGCAAAAAAATCAGGTTCTTATGAACTGAGGCCAGAACAGCTGGATATGGCACTGGCAATTGAAAAAGCCATTGAAGACAACAAGCACCTTATCGTAGAAGCAGGGACCGGAGTAGGAAAAAGTATGGCATACCTTCTTCCTTTTATATTCTGGAGTGTCATAAACAACAAAAAGGTAATCATCTCAACGCACACTAAGACGCTACAGGAGCAATTAATAAAAAAAGACCTTCCATTCCTTCGTAATGCATTGAAATCTGTTAATGTTTTTGCTGATACAAGAGATAATAATTGTCCTGCACAGCACGAACAGAAAGATGAATTTGATTTTTTCTATGCCCTTTGTGTAGGTGGGCAGAATTATTTATGCCTCAGAAGATTCCACCAGGCACAGAAGCAGGGTGTCTTTAACACTAAAAAGGAATTTATTGAATTTGAACAAATTATCCAGTGGGAAACACAAGCAAAGAGAGGTTTGCGATCAGAACTTGACTTTGAACCTTCACCAGCAATATGGAGTAAGGTCTGTAGAGAGTCTGACCTCTGCTTTGGCAAAAAATGTTCTTTCAAAGACGATTGCTACTACAATAAAGCGCGGAGAAAAGAGTATAAGGCACAGATACTGGTCACAAATCATCATCTTTTTTTTGCTAATCTGGCAAGTGACGGACGGGTTTTACCCGATTTTGATGCCGTAGTTTTTGATGAAGCCCATACACTGGAGGATATAGCTACCGGTTACTTCGGTGTCGAAGTTTCGAATTCCAGGATTAAATATATGCTCGACTCTATTCTGAACCCTAAGACCGGTAAGGGGTTGATAACAAGGCTTTTTGACTCTTCAAATACATTCGATCAGGCTGATAAAACGGGGATTATAAGTGATTGTGAGACACTGCTGAAAGAAGCTGGCTCTGCCAGCGATCTTTTCTTTTCAGAAGTTGTTGAAAAATACGGTACAGGAAATAAAACCACCAGGATCAGAAAAAAGGGTATCATTAACAACTACCTTGATAAGCCATTGTCAAATCTTTATGATCTGCTGGAGTCTCTATCAAAGCAGGTCAAGACAGATGAGGATAGACTTGAAATTATTGCATTCGCAAACAGGTGCAGTGAAACTAAGAGAAATATTTTTACTATCATAAATCAGGAATTGGAAGAGTGTGTATATTGGGCAGAGGTAATAAGGAGAAAGTCTCGATATGGATCGTTCACAAATACATTGCAATTAACCAACACACTGGAACCATTAAACCATAAATTTTCAAGATGCTCTCTACTTGCCGCACCAATAAATGTTGCCAGGGAATTTGAGAGGCAGATATTTGGCAGGATCAGGCCGGTAATTCTTACTTCAGCTACGCTTTCAATCAACGGAAACTTCAAATATATAAAGGGGAGGTTGGGAATACCTGTCTGTGCAAAGCCAGGTACAGAAAAATCACTCAACAATTCCGAACAGGAGGAATTTGATCCATGCGTAACAACCGAAGATGACTATAACGAGAAAGCGATAGGGTCGCCATTTAATTTTTCAGAAAACGCACTCATATACATTCCGGACAACATTCCTGATCCGAATTTGCAGCCTGATAAATTTAAAGACAATATTATTAAACACATAGAGGAGATAATCACTTACTCACAGGGAAGGACTTTTATTCTCTTTACAAGTTTCAAGATGCTTAATAGCGTATACGAAGAGATCTGGGAGGAGCTGGACGAGTTTACAATTTTCCGGCAGGGAGACAAGCCAAGATATCAATTGATCGAAGAGTTTAAGACCAGTGAGAAAGCTGTCCTCTTTGGCACAGCAACATTCTGGCAGGGAGTTGATGTGCCCGGTGAAGCCTTGAAGTGTGTAATAATAACAAAATTGCCTTTTGCTGTCCCTGATGATCCGATAATTGAAGCAAGGATGGAGCTGTTGAAATCCCAGAATAAAAACCCTTTTATGTTCTATCAGGTTCCACAGGCAATAACACTCCTGAGGCAGGGATTTGGCCGTCTGATCAGGTCAACGACGGATACTGGTGTGGTTGCAATACTTGATCCCCGCATTAAGAGCAAGTTTTATGGCAAGTACTTCTTAAACTCGCTTCCCGACTGTAAAAAAGTTTCTGAAATAGAAGAGATTAAAAATTTTTTTAATCCATTTGAATGTTGATATTTCTGATTAATCGCTATTTTAAGCTTTTGTGATATAATGATTCTAATATTCTAATAAGAACATAATATTGGGATTTTCATTTTATTGTTATGGTAAAAATGGATTTTGGCAAAAGAGATATAGTAATGACTACATTATTAAGTTATGCAAGTAGAAAAGAGTTAAAAAACTGATGTAAAATAAGAATGGAAGAAATGAATTAAACTATCTCTTGGTTTCCTGGCTTCCTTATAAAAAGTCAGTATTAGTAGTTATAAAAGAAACACGATAAGGAAACCAGGAATGCAGGAGTAAAGTAACAAAGTAATTTATGTATCTGTTTTATAAAAAACCTGAAGGATGATGTTCGGCAATGCCAGATAAACGCATAGAAAATCTAAATGTATTTACTGAAGAACCACTCCTTGCGCCTGTTGAACTGAAGAAGCGATTTCCTGTTACCGATAAGGCCGTCCGGGCTGTTATGACAGGGCAAAGCACTATCAAAAATATTCTGGATAGAAAAGACCCTCGTATTTTCGTCGTTGTAGGGCCCTGCTCAATTCATGACGTTGCGGCCGCGAGAGATTACGCTTTGCGTCTTAAAAAACTGGCTGATGAAGTGGATGATACACTGTTTTTATTGTTGCGTGTCTATTTTGAGAAACCGCGTACAAAAACAGGCTGGCAGGGTTTCATTAACGATCCGGGTCTGGATGGCTCCGGAAAATTGGAAGAGGGCCTGAAACGTGCACGCGAGCTGCTTTTATATGTTGCTGACCTCGGTTTGCCTGCGGCAGGAGAAGCGCTTGATCTCGTATCACCTCAATATATCCAGGACCTCTTCTCCTGGACAGCGATTGGCGCCCGCACAACTGAGTCACAAACACACAGGAAAATGGCAAGCGGGTTTTCAACTACAGTTGGATTTAAGAATGGGACTAATGGTAACTTAACAATCGCGATAAATGCTATGCACACTGCCGCTAATCCGAACAGCTTTGTCAGTGTGGGCCCTGAAGGCCATGTTGCTGTTATTCGAACGAAAGGTAACAGGTATACACACATTGTACTTCGCGGCGGTGAGTCAGGGGTCAATTACGATGCCGACAGCATCGCAGGATGCCAGAAGGAATTAAGGGAATCCGGCTTGCCTGAAAACATTATGGTGGACTGCAGCCATGCTAATTCTCAAAGCGACCCGGATAAACAACTCGAAGTACTGGAAGATATTACCCGCCAGATCCTTGAAGGCAACCAATCGATTATCGGCTTGATGCTGGAGAGTAATATTAATAGAGGCAAACAGCCTGTTCCTTCTGACAGGGCGGCTCTTAAGTATGGTGTTTCCATCACCGATGCCTGTATCGATTGGCAAGCTACTGAGAATGCCTTAAAGCTATTACGAGAACGGCTTAAAAACCGTCTACCGGTTCGCGAAAATCACGCTTAACTTAACATAGAGAAATTACCGGTGCTACGGAGGTGCATCCGCCACATTGATTTGTTAGGAGTTTACTTACTGATTCATACTCATTTCTTTCTCAAAAAGTAATCAGGCAGAGACACAAAGCACAAAGGGTAATAACTATAATTTTTTTAGAAAATCTCTCGTTTTTGTGTTAGACTAAAACTCAGTACATATAATGATTTAAACTTTCTTAAGATCCAGGTCTACTAATTTTAATGAAAAAGAATTTAAAACTATACAGTGTCATAATAGTTGTAGTAGCTATTGTAATTCTTTCCATAAGTTTTACTAATTTCCAGAAGCAATCTACATTGTTACGAGAGGAAGTTTTCGATAAGTGCAAAATGATTGCTCTGGAGCTTAAGCACACAAGGGAATATCTGGCTGAAACAATGGCAATTACAAACATGGAACATGACGAAACTACCAGACTGCTCATGCCGGCAATCGCGGGAAATGAGATTGGCAAAAAGTTTTATAACGCGACAGGATATCGATTGAGGCAGGTGAGCTCGAGATATAGAAATCCGAAAAACAGGCCGGACAGGTTTGAGGAACAAGCCTTGGCTGAATTCGAGAAGGACAAAAAACTTTCAGAATATAAAGGTGTAGACGAGATAGAGAGCAAGAGAGTGCTTAGATATCTCATTCCTCTCCACATAGAGGAAGCGTGCCTTAAATGTCACTCTGCCAAGGAGAAAATACCGGAGTCCATACTGGAAGCTTATCCTGAAGACAAGGCCACGGACTATACCTTTGGAGACTTGCGAGGCGCTATCTCTGTGGCAGTGCCTATAGACAGGGCTGAAGCAGAAATCAAAGGAAACCTGGTCCATCTGACAATTGTAACTACCGTAGGGATGATATTCCTGGTAACCTTTGTCTTTATTGCGATGAATATCACGATTAAGAGGAAAAATGAAACCACGCATAGAAATTCTGGATAAATTAAAAGAGCACATCTTTAAAACCGTATCAATATATTATAAATCACTAAGCGACTGCAAATATGTTGACGTAAGGTTTGGGATCAGCGAATTTAAATCAGCCTGTTCTGAAAATGGACAATCAAAGGATGTTACGGATGATTATGATGCTTCGTTCGGAATAAGGGTTATTGCGGGGGGAATGGCATCGTGGGGATTCTATGGACAGTCCCTGGGGAAAAACGACTTAAAGGCCAGGGAAATATCAAGACTGATTATTAAGGGAATAGATACTGCCTATGAACGGGCAACAGCCAACGCAAAGAAAAAACAGGAGTTTGCAAAGAGTGCCGATTCGCTAACGGAAGTAAGGCTGGCAAAGATTAAAGTTTGTCAGGATACAATACCGGCAGATTTTGAAATAGACCCGCGAAAGGTTTCCCTGCAGAAGGTGTTAAAGACAAGCATGGATGTTTCCGCGCAGATGAAGATGCTTGATCCATCTGTACATTATGCAGCTACAGGGATTAAGACGGGCATAATCAGGGAGTTGTTCTGCAGTTCTGAAGGTGCAGATATTGATCAGTCATTTCCTCTGACTCAGGGCGTTGTTTATGTGTCCGCCCAGAAGGGTGAGTCCAGTCCGGAAGTCTGTTATGATTATGTTGGTGATATGAGAGGATGGGAAATAATTGAAGGCAAAAACTGTTATAATTTAAGCTTTCTCAATTTTGCTCTTGAAAGGACAAAAGAGACTATAGAGCTGTCTGGTGCTGAGTTCCTTAAGACCGGTAAAGACGAAGTCGTCGTTGTAACTGACCCCCACTTTAATACACTACTTGTACACGAAATCGTTGGGCATCCTGCAGAATCTGACAGGATATTGAAGATGGAAACCGCCTACGCGGGAAGGTCATGGCTCTTTAAGAACATGGATGAAAATCAGGTAGGAAAACAGATAGCATCTCCACTGGTAAACGCTTTCTCAGATCCTACCACAATGGGATATGGTTACTACAAATACGATGCGGAAGGAACATTGGGTAAACGCATAGAGGTAATTAAGAATGGTATTCTGAAAACGTTCCTGAACGGAAGGGAGAATGCTGCAATTCTTGGACATGGACCAAATGGTTCGATGAGGGCGACTACATCCGCAATGGTACCGATTGTCAGGATGACAAATACAGCATTTGGCCCCGGCAAAAAAGACCCGAAAAACATAATCAAAGAGGTAAAAGATGGATACTACATTGTCAACCACAGAATACCGTCCATAAGTGAATCCAGAGAGAACTTCAGGATTTCTGCCAGAAAGGTTTATAAGATTGAAAATGGGAAACTTGTTAAGCTGTACAGAGGCGGTGGTATAATGGCAAATTCGAAAGAGTTTCTTATGAGCATTGACGCGGTGGGGAAAGATTTTAAAATGTATCCCATACCGAACTGTGGAAAGGGACAACCGATGCAGGTTATGAGAGTTGGTAACGGAGGGCCAACACTCCGGGGCAAGGCAAGATTGGCAGGTTATTAATAACTGTTTCTGTAGTGCCTGACTGTCTGTAGGCAAGGAATCCTTTCAGGCTTTCACTGGATTCCTTCCGAAAGGAAGATGCAGTAATTATCCCCACTTTCGTGGAGAGTCCGAAAAGTTTTAAATCTGTGTCCGATAATTTACAATGATAAAAACAGAAGACTTACAAACAGCCGTTGCCGACGCGCTGAAACAGATAAAAAAGCAAAAGGATGTTATCGATGCGGAAGTATTTGCGTCATGGAATGATCTGATAACTATAAGGGTTAATTACACATCGGATATTCCCTGTAACGGGGTCCACGAGCCAAAATCTATTCAATCGTACGGTCTTGGAATACTGGTCACATTCAAAAGAGGTAACAGGGTTGAAACAGGTTTTGGGTCAGTCACAAATGATTTGACGAAAGAGGGTATTATCGAAGCCCTGGCGAAGGCGAGAAAAAACAGGGTGTGTGACCCGGATTTCAGAACACTGCCTGAACCAATAGATACACCTGCCTTAACAAACTATCACGACAAACGTGTCATGCAAATCAGTGCGAAAGATAGTGTTGGTTTAGGGTGGAAGGCCCTTGATGGTGCTCTCAAAACCCTTCGTGGTGGCGGTCACAGGAAAACAATCATTGTCGGAGGAGACGTTACCATCCAGAGAGAACGAATGGCCATTAAGACGACAAAGGGAATAGATGATTTTGACGAAACTACCACCCTTACTGCAAATATAACGGCAATGATCGAGAATAAAAATGTTAAGGGCACAGGATGGAGTACTGGCACACATTTGAAAACATTTGATCCGGAAACAGCAGGCAAAGACGCAGCAGTGAGTGCAATGAGGACAATTGGCGGAAAGAAAATCAAGTCAGGGAAATACAATGTGGTCTTTAGCAATCAGCCTGTTACTGATATTACTTCAAACGTATTGATACCATCGTTGGATCTGTCGTCAGTTAATGCATCCAACACGCCATTTCTCGGAATGCTTGGCCAGGAAATAGTATCGCATAATTTAAATATATATGATGATGGATCAATAAAGGGGGAGATCGGTAGTAAAAAAATTACGTGTGAAGGTATGCCAACCGGAAGAACTGACCTTATCAAGAATGGTACACTTACCGGCTTTCTTTCTAATAGTTACTATGCGCAAAAATTCAAAAATAATCTGTACAATCCAATGCCACGCAACGGTTTCAGGTACTCAACAAATGGCAGGGATTATAAAAACAGGGCAGACATATCACCGACAAACGTGATAATAGAAGGAGGCAGAGAGACCACCAGGGGTAATCTCCTTAAGCAGGTCAACAATGGTGTCTATATAGGGAGGATATGGTACACCTATGCGATAAACGGACTGGCCATGGGTGACTTCACGGGTACTATAATCGCCGACTCCTTTTTAATAAAGGACGGAAAGATTTCTCGTCCGCTAAAACCTAACACCGTTAGAATCAATGCAAACATTAAGCATATTCTCAACAACATAATCGGGATTACAAAGAAAAAGAGATCTACTCTGGTATGGGGGTCAAGAGAAGTAGTGATTGCCCCGGAAATCGCTGTAAGCAATGTGCAACTGGACAATGTAACTGGTTTTCTGGCCTAGAGGTCTATTTGGGTTGATTTGAAAGATGGTCCAGCATTTTTATGCATGGTGTTATACCAGGTGCTTTTGAAGCGGCTTTCAAATGGCCATCCGGTTTTAGCCCCTTTTTCAGTAAGGTGCATCATGGTCTCTTTCTGAAGCAGTGAGGGCTGCGATTATTGCTCTGGAACCTCCACCTAATTCAACCATATCAAAGCCGGCCTTTTTTGCCAGAACAGCCCCATTGGTAAAAGGAGGTAATTGTTGTGTCTATATCGTTTCCGGTCATAGATACAGGAACTATATCTTTCATAAATTTACGCCTTAAAAAACCAGGTTTTCAGGATTAAGAACCCTTGGTAAATTCAATTACGTACTTCTCAAACTCTTCCTTCGTTGCATCATGAATTTTTGCTTCAAATGTTCTGGTTGAATGCCTGTCCAGGTTCAAAATATAGAAGTCGTTACTGCCCGCAACAGAGCCATCTTTCTTGTAAACGGTAATTTTAAAGAGGGAATACTGGAAATCACTATTGGTGTTATTCGTAATTCTGCCTCTAAAAACTGTACCATTATATTGGGTTTCGTAAGTAACGTCTTCAATAGAAAAATCATCACCAGACGGTTCTATGTTTTCAGGAATGTGTTCCGGTTGTTTTTCTCGCTTAGTCGCTTCCAGAAAAATCCTCTCTTCAAGTGATATGATTCGCTTTTCCAGGGCAAGTATCCTGAATGATAAATCTGAGATAAATTTCTCCAGGGAATCCAGTTTTTCAAGAACCGGCTGTGACTCTGAGGCTCCCAGAGAGGAGAATGAAGTTAAGAAGCAGAAAATAAGAAGTATAAGTATTTTTTTCATGATAGCCGGCCCCTCCTGTTTAATTAATTAACAATTATTCCAAGCTGAAACTCTTTATGTCTTTGATTGTATTTGTAACATCGTTCGAGGCATGTAATAATGTCTCTTCGTCCTGGTACTTAACGTCCAGATCATACTCAATTTCACCCTTCTGGATATCTTTTTTAAACTTATAATTTTTTAATTTTACAGAATGTTTCTCCAGGATCTGTTTTATGTCATCCAATAAATGCCCCTGGCCGGTGACCAGCATCTTTATCGTCCTGTATCTATTTCTTTTCAATCCTTTTTCAACTAAAGCATTTAAAATCAGGATAGCAATTGTAATAATAGTTGTAAAAATGGCAGGTAATATGAATCCGCTGCCAACCGCAAGGCCTATACCTGCAACTACCCATAGGGAGGCTGCGGTCGTCAATCCTCTGATACTGGCCCGGGATCTCATTATCGTACCTGCGCCCAGGAAGCCAATGCCGGTCACTACCTGTGCGGCAATCCTCGCAGGGTCAATCCGAAGAACAGAATTATGACCTTGGCTTTGGTATTTAAGAAAAATATGTTCTGAAACCAGCATCATCAGGGTTACGCCAATACATACAAGAAGATGCGTTCTCAAACCTGCTGGTCGTCCTCGTCTATGTCTCTCCCATCCGATAATGCCGCCCAGGATTGCAGCAGTGAATAATTTTCCAAGTACAGTACCAATCATCAAAAAATCACCAAAATTAGACATAGTATGAACCCTCTTTCAAATTTAAAATCAGATATAGTGTGTTGGTGATTATACTAATACTAATTAGTCGTTTCAAAGTAATTTAAGATTTTCGTATCAATTGGCATATAATTAGTTTTTGCTTGCATTGAATATCTTTTTTTGATAGCATTCTTCCTCTGTGCCATTTCAGAACTGAAGATTTGTTAACTGTATTGTAAATAGATAGTTACGCTAAAAGTAGATTTTTGTGGGTAGCGACGTAAAAGGATGCTACCCTTCTACGCCACTAATATCTGAAGTGTGATCGTGAGAAAGCGGTAGTATGGTTAATATTCTCGATTGATTTAGAAGCGGATGGCGATTGTTGATCTGCCTTGTTTCATTGTTTTACTAATGGAAACCTGGGCAAAAATTGATCCTGATGTTATTGATTTAAGCGCCTTCATAACAGTTGCTTGTTGTTGGTGTAATGCAGGTATTGGATTATCTGCAATCCTCATAAAACAGATTATGCTGGTAACTGGATGTAAAATAGGATATACTTCAAGATTAAATTAAGATGGACGAAAAAAACCGTATAGATACGATAAATAATATAAAGATATTTACCGGAAACTCAAATATCGCTCTGGTTGAAAAGGTATGTCGTTATCTCTCTATCCCTTTGGGAAATGCCTCGGTAGGCAGATTTCCGGATGGTGAGATAGACGTCAAGGTTGATGAAGATGTACGTGGATCTGACATCTTTATTATACAGTCTACATGTGCGCCGGTGAATGATAGCCTTGCTGAGTTGTTGATATTGATAGATTGTTTTAAAAGAGCATCTTCTGCTAGAATAACCGCAGTTTTGCCCTATTATGGATATGCTAGAAAAGATCGGAAGGATGAGGGCAGGGTGCCAATTACGGCGAAGCTGGTTGCAAACCTTATTACTGAGGCAGGGGCGGATAGAGTGCTCACTATGGATTTGCATGCAGCCCAGATACAGGGTTTTTTTGATATACCGGTAGACCATCTTCTTGCATTCCCTGTTATCTCGGAATATTACAAGGAGAAAGACCTGTCTGACTTTGTTGTAGTTTCACCGGATGTTGGAGGTATTAAGATAGCAAGGCAATATTCAAACCATCTGAACATGAGATTGGCTGTAGTAGATAAGAGGAGGATGGGGCCGGAAGATATAGAAGTCGGGTTTGTTATTGGTGATGTAGAAGGTAGAAATGCAATTATAATAGACGATATGATTGCTACAGGCGGATCTATATGTCAGGCGGCAAGGGTGTTGAAGGAAAAAGGGGCTAAAGATATTTATGTATGTGCAACGCACCCTGTCTTATGCGGTTCCGCTGTTGAAAAGTTAGCAGAAGCGCCTATTAAGGAAATAGCAGTTACAGATACTATACCTTTGAACAATCATGCAAAAAGCCTGGGCACAAAAATTAAAGTGCTATCAGTGTCAAGGCTTTTGGGTGAGGCGATAAAAAGGATCCATACTAACACGTCAATTAGTTCAATGTTTAATGATCATTGAACTAGTTGTTTTTTTCTTATTGTTTTAAACCTTTTTTTAAATATATTTGGAATAAACGAAAATGGAAACACAACCGCTGCAGGCAAAAATTAGAAAAGAGTCCGGATCTATCAAATCCAGAAAAAATAGAAAAGCGGGTTTGATTCCTGCCGTTTTGTATGGTCATAAACAGGAATGCGTTATGCTTACTTTAGACAAGAAGGAATTGTCTAAAGTAATCGATGCCAGGGCTAAAATGGTTAATTTGAAGATGGGCAGTAAAGAGGAGACTGCGGTTATCAAAGAAGTTCAGTTTGACACTTTCGGTAAAGAGATTTTACACGCTGATTTAATCAGAACTGATCTGACAGAGAAAATTACAACACAGGTTCCTGTTGTACTTTACGGTACTTCACCTGGAGTTAAGGAAGGGGGTATACTGGATCATGCGCTTAAAGACATTGAGATAGAATGCCTTCCTGCTGTCGTTCCGGATAATATCCGTATAAATATTTCAGAATTGGCGATTGGAAATACCATACATATTGGCGATGTAGAACTTCCATCTGGTGCGAAGGCACTGGGAAGCTCTGATGCCACCGTTGTATCTGTCCATTTTGCGGCTGCAGAAAAGGAAGTATCTGAAGAAGAATTAGCTGCTGGGCCAGAAGTAATCAGCGCTCGAAAACCGGATAAAGAAGAGTCAGAAAATTAGCAGTTATGAAAATTGTTTTTGGCCTTGGGAATCCGGGTGGCAAATATGCGAAAACAAGGCATAATATTGGATTTGCCGTTATAGATAAATTTTTACAGAGTTGTGATGTTGGTTTTACAAAAAAATATCGTGATTCTATCGTTAGTAAATGTGTTATTGAAGGTGAAGAAGTTCTTTTTGTAAAGCCTCAGATGTATATGAACTTAAGCGGTGGGCCCGCAAAAAAGATCATAGAAAAATATAATTGCAGTCTAAGCGAAATACTTGTAATTCTGGATGATATCAGCATTCCTCTTGGAAAAATCAGGATAAGGGAAAAAGGTAGCAGTGGTGGGCATAATGGCTTGAAATCAATCTCAAATCATTTAACAACTACGAGTTTCCCCAGATTGCGCATTGGAGTTGGTAACAGTCTTTCAGAAGATACAAAGAAGTTTGTCTTATCACGTTTTACAAAAGAAGAAAATAGCGTAATTCAAGATGCTATCGACAAAGCGTGTAAGGTGATAAATTATTGGGTAACGACAGATATAAAAAACTGCATGTGCTTGTTTAACTAGGAGGAAAAATAGTTTTGAGATTATACGAAGGAATGTTCATAATTAGCGATACCGTAGCTGGCTCTGATTGGGAAACGGCCGTAAAGCACGTTGAAGGCCTCTTGAAAAACAGAGGAGCCGAAATTCTCAAGAGTGAAAAATGGGAGGAGAGGAAATTTGCGTATAAACTAAAAGGGCATAAGCGAGGAGCTTATTTGCTTATATATTTTAACGCGCCAACGGATTCGATCTCATTAATTAAAAGGGATTTTGAGCTTTCAGACGATGTGTTAAGGACCTTAATAGTTAAGGTGGATAAAATCAGGGAATCTAAACCAGAAGAGGAAGCCGAAGAGCCTCTAGAGAAAATTAAGGCTGAGGAAGTTAATGATGAAAGTGCTGATACGGAGAGTGCGAAAGTAAGTCCTGAGGCCTCTACACCGGTTGCAACAGAACCTTCAGAATAGATACTAGAGTTATTATTGCTTTTTTTAGAGTTCAGGATTTCTAACTAACTTATACAAGAGCAAAAGAAAAGAGATAAAACATGGCTAAGCTTAATAAGGTTTTTTTAATGGGAAATCTTACTAGAGATCCCGAGTTAAGATATACACCAAGCGGTACAGCAATTGCCAGCTTTGGAATAGCTATAAATAGAACTTGGTCGGGGCAGGATGGCGAAAAAAAAGAGGAAGTGTGTTATGTTGACATAAATATGTTTGGTCGGCGTGCAGAAGTTATTAATGAATACTTCAGCAAGGGTAACCCTATTTTCGTAGAGGGTCGATTGCAGTTCCAACAATGGGAAACTAAGGATGGTCAAAAACGTAATGCCCTGCGCGTTGTGGCTGAAGAATTCCAATTTATTGGTGGTAAAACAAAGAGAGATGAAGGCCAGAGTTTTCCGGAAGGTACGGCGCCAAATGATATTAATGAAGAAGAGATACCATTTTAAGTGAATATCAATTTTAACAATTTTATAAAGAACTGTATTAATGAAACGAAAATTTAAAAAGAAAAAACCAACAGAATCACCACACAAGAAAAAGAAATATCAAGAATTTGCTACGAAATGCCGATTTTGCAGGTCCAGAGTAGAGTCGGTTGATTATAAAGACATGCATTATTTACAAAAACTTGTAGGAAGCCAGGGAAAGCTGCTCTCCAAAAAACGTTCGGGGAATTGTACAAAACATCAGCGTTCGGTAAAAATTGCTTTAAAAAGAGCCAGGCATATGGCACTGTTAGCCTGATCTATAGAATTTACCTGAAAAATTCTCGTATTCTATTTATTCTTACATAATACAGTTTGTCGGTATCGATTAGCTATAGGATTATTAACTCATGAAAATATTACTAAAAAAAGAGATTAAAAAATTAGGCAACATTGGGGACGTTGTTGATGTTGCAAATGGTTATGCAAGGAATTATCTATTGCCTAAGAAACTTGCAACAGTTGTAACAAAAGGGAATATCGAACAAATTAATCTGCAAATGATAAAAAACGAGGAGAAACGAAAAGAAGAGATCAAGAATCTTCAAACATTAGCTGAAGAAATTGCGAACATACCTTACACTATCACAGTTAAGACAAATAAAGAAGGAAAGCTTTTTGGTTCTGTTACTGCCAGTGACATTGTAAAAGTACTGACAGAAAAAGGCTTTCAAATAGATGAAAAGATGGTAGTCCTTGAAAGCCCAATCAAAAAATGTGACATGTATAACGTAAATGTGATGTTGCATCCTGATGTTAAAGCGCAATGCAGGGTATCGGTTGTAAGCGAATCTGAAAAGTCAGCAGGCCCACTACAGGAAGCTTCTGAAGCTCCTTCTACAAATAACTCAGAAACAGATAAAGCTTAACTGCAATAAATCCTGTTTTAGTTACCCTTCTTAAAAACAGCTAACAGATAAAGGCTAATAACAATGACAACAGGGCTAATACAAGAAAAAACACAACCATTCAACATAGAAGCGGAAATAAGTGTTTTAGGCTCTCTGTTAATAGATAATGAAGCGATTAGCCTTGTAACAGAGAGTTTAAGTAAAAACGACTTCTACAAAACTGCACATCAACATATTTTCGATACAATTGTAAATATTTACGACAAGAACAATGCGGTTGATCTCGTCATTTTGAAAGATGAACTAAACAGGCTATCGTTATTAGAAAAGGTAGGCGGTGCTGAGTATTTAATGGAACTGGAAGAATCAGTTCCAATTGCCTCAAATGTTGAATATTACGCGAAAATTGTACGAGAAAAGACGGTAAAAAGAGATTTGATTTCAGCTACGGCAAAAATACAACATGAGGCATACAACGACTCTCTGGAATCCGACGAACTGTTGGATATAGCTGAAAAGGAAATATTCAACATAACACAACGCAAATTTGCAAAGCCAACAACCAGTATGCATGATATACTCCAATGTACTTGGGAGTACATAGAAAGTTTACATGAAGGTGACAGCAAATTAACCGGCATCCAAACCGGTTTTACCGACTTGGATGAAAAAACCTGCGGGCTGCAAAGAGGAGAGTTGATAATTATTGCAGCAAGGCCCAGTATGGGTAAAACAAGTTTTGTGTTGAATATTGCGGAACATGTTGGCGCAAGTCTGAAAAACCCAAAAGAGAAACAGCCAATGTTGATTTTTTCGATGGAAATGTCTGCTCAGCAGATATCACAAAACATGCTATGCTCTGCTGCGAAGATTGATGCACACTTAATTCGCACAGGAAGGTTAAGTGACGATGACTGGTCAAGGCTTCCTATAGCAATGGGTGATTTATCAGAATCGGCAATATTTATTGATGACACTCCGGGGCTTGGCCTCCTCGAAATACGTGCAAAAGCAAGGCGCTTTAAGTTGCAATATGATA
Organism: Candidatus Scalindua japonica; assembly: GCF_002443295.1. Classification (NCBI taxonomy): domain Bacteria; kingdom Pseudomonadati; phylum Planctomycetota; class Candidatus Brocadiia; order Candidatus Brocadiales; family Candidatus Scalinduaceae; genus Candidatus Scalindua; species Candidatus Scalindua japonica. The sequence goes on from NZ_BAOS01000028.1 coordinate 453,395, forward strand.
TTCAGTTGGTTATCATTGACTACTTGCAGCTAATGGAAGGTAGAAAGGCAGAAAACCGGCAACAGGAAATCTCTGGTATTTCTAGAGGATTGAAAGCGTTGGCCAGGGAATTAAATATACCGGTTGTTGCTGTTTCTCAGTTAAATCGCTCCGTAGAAACACGTGAAGGGCATACACCAAGAATGTCTGACTTGCGAGAATCTGGATCTATAGAACAGGATGCTGATGTGATTATGCTGTTACACAGAGAAGATTATTACAACCCGGAGACAGAAAATAAGAATGTAGTAGATGTTGACATTGCAAAACAGAGAAATGGTCCTACTGGTAAAATTAAACTTACTTTTCTTCGTAATATACTAAGATTTGAAGATTACATAAGTGATTCTTCAATGGATTCATTTGATACATTATAGGTCTATGTTACAAAAATATATTATAACATTTGCTATTGTTTTCGTTTTTTTCCTCTCATTAGATAGTAATAAGCCACTTAATGCCCAGGGAAGTGAAGCGGTTTCGGCTGTCGTCAAGAAAATAGAATTCAAGGGTAATGACAGAATAAGCAGTTCAACAATAAAAGCTGCTATAAAAACCAATCATGGAGACATATATGACCCAAAAGCAATAAGTCAAGACGTTGATGCTATCTGGCTGTTGGGATTTTTTGATAACATAGAAGTGGAAGTAGAGTCATATGAAGATGGGGTTAAGGTGATATTTCTCGTGCTGGAACGTCCCGTCATAAAGAATATCTTTTTTGCTGGTAACGGTCAGGTAAAGACAAAAAAACTGAGAGAAGCCATACAGGTTAGAGAAGGAGACTATTTAAAGCGTTATCTAATAAAATTGGATGAAGACAAAATTCGTGAGATGTACCAGAAGATGGGTTTTTCGCACATAGTTATCAAGAGCGAGGAGAAAAAATCAAATGGTTACGTGGATATAACATACAAAATCCGAGAAGGTTCAAAAGTCTATATTAAGGAAATAGTCTTTGAAGGAAATAAGACATTCTCTTCTAAAAGACTGACTAAAATCATGGATACGAAGAAAAGGAAGTTTCCCAGTCTGGTGTTTCCAGGTAAATTTGATAAGGCTGAATTTGAAGGCGATATTGATAATATAAAGGCATTTTACGGAAGTGGAGGGTGGTTAGATACAGATATAAAATGGAAAGAACGATACAGTCCTGATAAAACAAAGATGTTTCTTTATGTGGTAATAGATGAGGGTGACAGGTATCATGTCGATACAGTAAATATAAAAGGAAATAAACTTTTTACCAGTGAAGAGATAATGGGTATGCTGCAACTTAAGAAAGGAAGCGCATTCCTGCCGGAGCTTCTCCAGAAAGATTCTAAGGGTATACGGATGGCTTATGGAAGACAAGGTCACCTGAATGCAGACGTGAGAGCGAACTATTCTTACAAACAAGTTGAACCAAAAATTGATATAACATTTGATATTATTGAGAATGAGAGATTTTTCATAGAAAAAGTTATTGTATCCGGTAACGATAAAACAAAAGACAATGTCATCCGCAGGAATTTAAGCTTTTTCCCTGGAGAGAGGCTTGATACTCAAAAAATTAAGGGAAGTGAACAGAGGCTGGCCGGTACAGGTTACTTTGACAACCAAAGTGGAAAGGCTTCAGAGATTTCTTATGTGCCCGGAACTGAGTATAATACAAAAAATGTAATAGTTGATGTGAAAGAGGGTCGGACTGGAATGATGAGGTTTGGTGGAGGGTTTGGCGCTAATGCCGGGCTCTTTGGGGACGTTTCGTATACAGATAAAAATTTTGATATTTTCGATTTTCCTAAAGACTTGCGAGACTTTATGTCAGGCAACGCATTTCGAGGTGGTGGTCACACAATAACTTTGAGATTCAGTCCTGGGCTTCAAAGAACAGAAGGGATGTTTTCGTACAGTAATCCTGCTGTTTTTGATTCTGGTTACAGCCTCGGGCTCAGTACAAATATTTTCCGGCGCGCCAGGGAGGATTATGATGAAGAAAGAAAAGGCGCTAAGGTAAGCGTTGGCAAGACTGTGCTCAGAGGGTTGAGGCTGGGTGTCACTCCAAACTTTGAGGTAATTGGAGTACAAAACATTGACAGCAACGCGCCTCTTGTCGTAAAAGATATAGAAGGAAGCAATAAAAAATTAAGTTTGGAGCTAAGTGCGATGTTAGACAGAAGGGACAGCAGGATGTTTCCTACAAAGGGCTATAAAATAACTTCGTCACTGGTGTTTTCAGGTCTTGATGTTGACATAATAAAGTTTTCAGTACAAGGGAAAAAACATACAACTGTCTTTAATTTTTCCGACTGGAGGGGAAAGCATGTTCTCTCGTATGGTGGAACCCTGGGTGTTATCGAGGCAACTTCAGACCAAGGCGTTCCGATCTTTGAGCGTTTCTTTGCTGGAGGTGCTAATTCAATACGAGGCTTTGCTTTCAGGGGGGTGGGGCCGGTAGATGTGACTTCAAGTGAGCAAGTCGGTGGTAAGGTGTTGCTCCTTGCGTCAGCAGAATATACTCTTCCTGTTTACGGCGACATGGTCAGAGGTGCGTTTTTTGTTGATGCGGGAAAAGCAGATACCGATCTAAACGACTTAAACATTAACAACATTCGTGCTACAATAGGCTTCGGTTTCAGAGCAAAGGTTCCTTTTATGGGAAATTCGGTTGTTGCTGTTGACTTTGGTTTCCCATTCATAAGAAAAGACTCTGATGATGAACAAGCCGTAACATTTAACTTTGGAGGAGGGCGCTAGAAAACCTTCTATTGTCTTTCTTTTAATATATTAGGAAAGGAATTTTATATTATGAATTTATCATTCTTCAGAATGCCAATTTTGTGCTTGACGATTGCTTTGTTGGGGAACTTTGTTTACACAAATATAAATCTTGAAAATGCTGAAGCTGGAAATATTAAGATTGGCGTAGTAGACATAAGCAGAGTATTTGAAAAATATAAAAAGAGAATAGATCTGGATTCTGAGCTCAAAGGACAGGAGAAAGGATTTCAAGATGAAATAAATAAAAAAAGGAAAGAGATTATAGACTTAGATGAAGAGACTCAACTACTGGATCTGGGTAGTGAAGGCAGAAGTAAGAACGAAAACATATTAGAAAGAAAAAATGTGGAACTTGAAGGTTACGCGAAATTCGCGGAGAGGCAACTACTAAAAAAATATAAAGATTTTTTTGAGAGTATTTACGAAGAAGTAATTCAGAAAGTTGAAGAAATTGGGGAGCAAAAGCATTTTGATCTTATTATAAAAAAAGAAGAGCCAGATTTGAAGAGTGAGCAAATTTCTGATCTCCAATTTAAAATAGGAATAAGGACGGTATTATACCACTCGGATTCAGTTGATATTACGTTAAAAATAATTGAGAATTTAAATACCTCATATTCCAGAGAAAAGGAGAATAAATAAGGCTTGCATAAACTTCAAAGAACAATCTCACGGGTGGTGGAGTATTCCGGAATAGGGCTGTTTACCGGAGAAGAAGTCAAGCTTCGCTTTAAACCTTCTCCGGCAAACACGGGAATAAATTTTATTCGTATTGATGTAGAGGGTCGTCCAATAATACCGGCAAATATTGAATCTCTTCATGATGCAAAACGGCTGGTAACATTAGAAAAGAATGGAGTGGGGGTAAAAAGTGTTGAACATGTAATGGCTGCCTTAGCTGGTCTCGGTATTGACAATATAGAGATAGAAGTCAATAGTAATGAGCTGCCGGCAGGAGATGGTAGTTCTCTTCTGTTCCTCCAGCTGCTGAAAGGTACAGGGATAAAGACACTTACGGAACCAAAGAATACATTCTTTTTACAAGAGGAATTAAAAGTAAGCGATGGTGACGCGAGTGTGGTAGCTTTGCCATATGACAAAGGTCTGTCACTTTCCTATATTCTTGATTTCAATGGATTATTCTTAAACAGGCAGTGCTTTGAAATCGAAATGACAGAAAGTACTTTCAGCACTCAAATAGCCCCTGCAAGAACTTTTGGTCTATGTACAGTTGTTGAAGAATATATAAAACGGGGATGGGGAAGGGGTGTTACTGATGAAAATAGCCTTATATTACAGGAAAACGGTACAATAACGAAACCCTTGTCTAAGGCCCCTGCTGAGTTGCGATTTCCAAATGAATGCGTAAGGCATAAGGTTTTGGATATTATAGGCGATCTTTATTTGACTAATCTGACATTATCTGCTCGAATAGTTGCAACTAAGTCCGGGCATTATTTGAATACTTGTCTGGCGGAAAAAATTTTTGAAAGTGCTAACAGGGAAGCTCGTAAATGAGCTAAATGTGTGGATTGTTATTTTTCAGCATTTTAAGCAGCTTGCAAAAACTTAATAAATAATAAAAATTTTTCAAACGAACTATTTTGTTGTTAATTTTATTAGAACAAAATAAGTGCGTATATTACAAATGAAAATACATTCAACTGCTATCATTCATCCGAAGGCCGTAATAGGTGAGAATGTTGAAATTGGTCCTTTTTCGGTAATTGATCAAAATGTGAAAATTGATGAAGGAAGCGTTATTCATAACAATGTTACAGTTACCGGTAATACAACCATAGCAAAAAACAACGTAATATTTCCCAATTCAGTAATAGGAGCAGAACCACAGGATTTAAAATATTATGGTGAACAGTCAAAGCTCATTATTGGAAGTGGTAACGTTATCAGAGAAAGTGTTACAATTAACACCGGGACAGAATTAGGTGGTGGAGAGACGCTAATAGGTGATAATAATCTTTTCATGTCATGTTCTCACATAGCACACGATTGTATTATTGATGACAATGTGCTTCTTGCCAACGGAGTGCTTTTAGGGGGGCATATAAAGGTAGAAAGGCATGCGAAGTTGATGGGACTGGCAGGCGTACAGCCTTTCGTTACTATTGGTCAACATTCCTATGTAGGTGGGCTCTCAAGGATTGTTCAAGATGTACCCCCATACATGATAGTAGAGGGCAATCCTGCCAAGGTTCGTAAGGTTAATGTAATAGGTTTGGAAAGATCTGGGTTTTCACAAGGTGATATTAATGCCATAAAGGAGGCATTCAAACAGTTGTTTCGATCAGAAACATTGAACAGAAACCAGATACTCGCGGAGTTAGAGAACCAGGAAGATTTGATACCGGAAATAAAAGTCCTCATAGAATTCTTTAGAAACACAGATAAAGGCAGGTTTGGCAGATACAGGGAGTCTTTGCGATCAACTTTAACAAATATATCATAAGAGATAAAAAGCTTTGGAAAAATTGAAGGTTGCAGTAATAGGGACAGGTCATCTCGGTAAGGAACATGCGCGTATTTACTCCGAGATACCGGAAGTTGACCTCATAGGTGTTGTAGATACTAATAAAGATACTGGGGAAGCGGTAGCACGGCGTTGTAAGACTACTTACTACAGTTCATTTAAAGATATCTTAACGAAAATTGATATAGCAAGCGTTGTTGTGCCTACCAGGTCTCATTACAAAATAACCAAAGAATTACTTAATAACGGTATTCATGTATTAGTAGAAAAGCCCATGACAGGCACTGTGTCTGAGGCAGAAGACCTGATAAGGCTGAGCAAACAGAACTCAATAATATTACAACCTGGATATATCGAGAGATTTAATCCTGCACTGGAGGCAATAAAAGAACTTGATGTTTCCATAAAATTTATAGAATGCCACAGGTTGAGTCCATTTACGTTTCGTTCCGCCGATATAGGCGTAGTTTTGGATTTAATGATTCACGATATTGATATTATTTTATATCTTTCAAAGTCTAAAATAAAAAAAATTGATGCTGTTGGTGTAAATGTTATAGCTGATAAGGAAGATATTGCTAATGCTCGCATCCAGTTTGAAAATGGTTGTGTCGCAAACATCACGGCAAGCAGGGTCTCTTTCGAGCCGATGAGAAGGATTCGTCTTTTCTCTGAAAATTCGTACATATCGCTTGATTATCAAAAACAAGAAGCTCTTATTTACAAAAAATCTCCAAAGTTAACTCTGAAATCTATTGACCCTGAAAGAAAAGGGGTTTCTAGCATCACAGATCTTAAAAACTTTTCATTTGGCGATATGTTAAAAATAGAACGAATAATAATGAACAACCAGGAACCATTGAAAAAGGAACTGGAATCATTTATTGACTGTATAAAAAATGGTAAACAGCCGGTAGTTTCAGGTGAAGAAGGAATAAATGCCATAAAAACAGCTGCGGTAATAAGAGAAGAGATTAACAAAAATTTAAAATTAGCAAATATTAATTTATCAGAAAAATCGGTATGAATGTTTCTTGTTTTCTCTTAAAAAGCAGTTCAGGCAATGAAATAAAAGAAATAGCATTGACCCTTTGCTGAGAAGCTATTTATAGCAGTATTTTATTTAATAATTATACTTGTACATATTCTTTTATTTGATATAATACAACGCTTTCGAGACGAGACAGTATTTTTATATAAGGAGTTGAATTTGCCAATAGTAAATCTTCAAGAATTAGTAGATGCCGGCTTTCATTTTGGACATAGAACCAGTCGATGGAATCCCAAGATGAAGTCTTTTATTTTTGGAAAGCGTAATCTGATCCATATAATAAACCTGAAGGAAACGGTCAGGGGCTTGATTACCGCTTATAAGTTTCTGACAAAGATTTCCAGTAGTAAAAAAGAGGTGCTCTTTGTAGGCACAAAATGGCAGGCAAAGGATGCTATTGTCGCCGAAGCTCAACGTTCAAATATGCATTATGTTTGCGAAAGATGGCTTGGTGGTACGTTAACAAATTTTGAGACAATTCGTAAACGGTTGAAAAGATTAGAAGAGCTTGAAGAGCTGGAAGAAAATGGTTCAATTCATAACTATAGTAAAAAAATAATATCTTCGCTCACTCGTGAGAGGAAAAAAATCACTAAAAACCTTGAAGGTATAAAGAATATGAATAAGTTGCCATCTGTGTTGGTTATTGTAGACCCAAAGAAAGAACACATAGCAATGAAAGAAGCTATAAAGATGGGGATACCAACAATTTGTCTGACGGACACAGACTGTGATCCTGATCTCGTAGATGTATGTGTGCCGGGAAACGATGATGCGATCAGGGCTATCAGGCTATTCCTAAACAAAACAGCAGATGCAATTTTAGAGGGACAACCTTCAGCAAAGACAGAAGAAAACAGCAAGGTATTACAAGAAACTACTTAAAAAGTACCATCCGCCTAAATAACATCTTGTAACAGTTGAAACCTTCCTCGACATGATCGTTATTATCAATAAAAACTTAAGGTAAATATATGGAGTTACGGTACAATGGCTATTGATGCGTCAAGCGTAAGAGAATTAAGAGATAGAACGAGTGCAGGTTTTCTTGACTGTAAAAATGCACTTGAAGAAGCAAATGGAGATTTTGAAAAAGCAGGTGAAATCCTGAAAAAAAAAGGTTTGGCCAAAGCCATGAAGAAGGGATCACGCGGAACTCCAGAGGGCCGTATCGGTTCGTACATACACACTAACGGTAAATTAGGAGTTTTGATTGAGGTAAATTGTGAAACCGATTTTGTTGCCAAGAATGACGTTTTCGCAGATTTGCTGAAAGATCTTTGTATGCATATTGCGGCAACTGACCCGATGGCGGTAAGCAGGGAAACTGTTCCTCAGGATGTAATTGATAAAGAAAGAAAGACATACAGCGAAGAGTTTAAAGATAAACCTGACAATGTAAGAGATAAAATAATTGATGGCAAGATGGAAAGTTTTTTTAAAGAAGTTTGCCTGATTGATCAGCCTTTTGTAAAAGATAACGATCGGACAATAGAAGATTTGTTGAAAAGTGCAATTACAAAGCTTGGTGAAAACGTTAAGATTAGTCGTTTTGCAAGATTTGCGATTGGAGAATAGAATTATTGCGATAAAAAAGCATAAACGTGTTCTTTTAAAAATTAGTGGTGAGGGGTTTTGCTCTGAGAGCTCATCAGTAATAGATATTCCAAAGTACGATCTAATTGCAGAAGAAATTAACAATGCAAGGGATGCTGGAGTTGAAATTGCCGTAGTTGTAGGTGGAGGGAATATATTAAGAGGTTCAGCATTGAGCCAGTCAGGTGTCGAACGCACGCGTGCTGATCAGTTAGGAATGATCGCAACCAGCATTAATGCAATTGTCCTGCAGGACTCACTTGAAAAACTTAAAATACCGGCAAAAGTATTAAGTGCTGTTGAGATACAGGGTATCGTTGAGTCTTATACCATACATAAATGCCGGAACTTCCTTGAAAATGGTTTTGTTGTTATTCTTGCCGGTGGAACAGGCAGCCCTTTTTTTACAACTGATACAGCGGCTGCCTTGAGGGCAATAGAAATTGGTGCAGATGTTTTTCTTAAAGGAACTAAAGTCGACGGAGTATATACTGATGACCCTGTTTCAAATCCGAAAGCAAGGAAATATGAAAAATTAGAATATATGGATGCGCTGAGCAATAAGTTAGATGTGATGGATTCAACTGCTATATCTCTAAGTATGGAAAATAAACTCCCAATAGTCGTGTTCAGCTTTAGGAAGAAGAACAATATCAGTAAGGCTATAATCGGTCATAAAATAGGTACTTACGTAGGAAATCACAATGACGTCAGCAGAAATACAAAATGAAACTAAGAGAAAGATGGAGAGATCTCTTGAACTGTTAAAAGAAGAGTTTAAGAGTATCAGAACAGGCAGGGCGACACCAGGTCTTGTTGAAAATGTTAAAGTTAGTTGTTACGGTTCGTTAACTCCAATTAAACAAGTTGCAAATATTTCAGCGCCGGAACCGCAATTGATAGTCATCAGTCCTTATGATCCTTCAATTATAAAGGACATTGATAAAGCTATTTCACAATCCGACCTCGGATTAACAACAAATACTGATGGAAAGATTATCAGGGTTCCCATACCTCCTTTAAGTGGAGATCGGAGAGAAAAGATTGTGACTCAAATAAAGGATATGACTGAAACAACCAAAATTTCTGTCAGAAATATAAGGCGTGATGCAAATAAACACATTGATAAAGAGGAAAAGGATTCAGTATTAACTGAGGATGAAGCAAAAAAGGCAAAGGATCAGATACAGAAGTTTACGCACGAAAACGAAGCTAAAATAAATGAGCTTTTAAAGCAAAAAACAGATGAAATTTTAACAATATAAATTCACAGGGGGGGCATAGCTCAGTTGGTAGAGCACCGCCCTTTTAAGGCGATTGTCGAAGGTTCGAGTCCTTCTGCCCTCACATTTCAAACATAGTAAATTCAGGCCCCATCGTCTAGCCTGGCCTAGGACACCGGGTTTTCATCCCGGCAACAGGGGTTCAAATCCCCTTGGGGTCAAATATTAAAAGGCTTGTACTTGTTATCAAGGTACAAGCCTTTTTGCGTTCATAGTTATTGACAAACGTGAATGAATAAGGTAAGACAAAAGAGAAATTCCTATATAATGTAATTGTGATCTTATGACAGGTAAAAAAAAGCGTAAAAATATCTGTATTAACTGTTATAATCAACATGGTTGTTTGACTGATGAACCTTTATGTTTACTTTTGAAACGTGAGGATGAGGAAAAATCTCTTTCCGGAAAGGTAATTATGGGAAGAAGGGGTTTGCTTGAAGATTGTAAAAAATGCTCACATTTCAGATTGTGCTGGACTGAAGATGTCTATAGAAAAGCGATAGATAAATAAAATATTTTAAACCTTGCCATAACATTTTATATAAAGTAAAAATGGAACAGGAAGGAAAGAACATTATGAAAAAATTCTTTATCACGAGTCTATTAATTGTGGTAGCAATTCTGTTCTGCTCAATAACAGAAGCGTCAAACTGGAAGACTGATTTTGAAAAAGCGTCGTTAGATGCCAAAGCCTCCGACAAGTACATGCTGCTTGACTTCAGTGGCTCTGATTGGTGTGGTTGGTGTAAAAGATTGGAACAAGAGGTATTTTCCCAGGACGCATTCAAGGATTTTGCTGAAAAGAACTTCGTGTGTGTTTTAGTTGATTTCCCACGTGCAAAAGAACAGACAAAGGGATTAAAGCAGCAAAATCAGGATTTGGCAGATAAATACGGAATAAAAGGGTTTCCGACTATAATTATTCTCAGTCCGGATGGCGAGCCTGTTGCCAAGACCGGATACTTGCAGGGGGGGGCCAGGGAATATGCCCGGCATTTAGAGAAAATCATAGAAGAATATAAGGCAAAATAATAATACCAGTAATTTTATTCATTCATTTTCCATAAGGGTAATCCTGTTTCTTGGTCTAATCCTCTTTCGAACATTGGTCCGTTTAAAACCTGTATTACAACTTCACAGGCAAATATTATAGTTCCAGGAGCAAGATGACCGCCATAAGCATGGCCGTCCTTGTCCGAGAGAGTTATATGGGCATGAACAACAGGTACCCCATCCTTAATCGAGATATTTCCTGTTAAAGTAGTAATCTCAAGCGTTTGGTTAAGGTCATAGAAATGATACTCTTGAACATGCTGGTTGTAATATCCCAGCCTGGCTTTCTTGACAGCTCCCAGCGCTTCAACACGTCCCAGATAAATATCATGATCAACACATATTTTTGTAATTTCTTCTAATAGATCTGCTCCATGAGCGAGCTTCCCCATTAATAATTTTGCTGCTTTTACTTCACGAATTATGGCCATAATGATAATTTTGATAAAATAGCGTCATCCGGGTAAGGGCTGTTTTGTCAAGTTGATTACAGTGGTTAAAACACGGATTGTTCTTCTTGCTCATCTTCTTCAGCGTTTAAATCATCCTGTTCTTCTTCTTTTTTATGCGCTCTGTATGTAAAATATATATATCCACCGATTATTGCACAGATGATTGATGCGAGTATTGTAAGTTTGTTTTCAACGCTGTGGATGGTGGCAAACGCTTCTGCTTCATCAATTTCAACCAGTAACGCCCAGTTAATAAAATTAAGATTAAGCGGCGTGTATGCACTTAATACCGGTACTCCTCGATAATCTTTAATAATTTTCTTGCCAACATACCCCTCAAATGCCTCTCTGGTTGCTTCTGTATTCACCTCTTTTTGAAGTATTGTCGGTGTTACTGAAAATCTTGAATTAGAACGCATAAAGCCATCGTCACCTACAAGATACATCTCACCAGTCTGTCCAAGGCCGGCTCTTTGTGTCAAAATAGTGTCCAGATGGGCAAACGGGATCTCGATAACTATAACACCCAATAAACTTTCAGCTTCAAATATAGGAGCGCCAAAATAGGCAGTATAGTCATTAATCTTATCATTCCAGTAATAGTCCGCAAAGCCTACATCTTCCAAAGCTATCTTAAACATATTAGCAATTCTGTGTTCTTTAAACTCTCCGACAAACAGATCTGTTCCGCTGAAATCCTCCCTAAGTGCCGAATAAATCACACTTCCTTCTTTATCAATAAAAAATATATTGGCATAGCCATATGCAGATACATAATATTCCATTAGTGGCTGGTAGATACTTTTTATTTTTTGAAATTGCTGGTTAGCAAGGCCATAAGCGTGAAAAGCACCGGATAGCCTGGTAAAGCCTTTGGCTATAACCGGATTCCTTGAGAGGACGTCTATATCACCATATCTTTCGTTAAAATAATTCCATATCTGAAGCTTCAGAAGATCTCTGGTAGTGATGAGGTGGTTGAAATAATTATCTTTGATAGCACGTTTATAAGAACTGTAACTAATGAAGGGTACGATCAAAAAAAATGTTAAAAGTGCTATTGATATTGCTATTGTTATCTTTTTTCCCATAAGCTTGTAAATGTCAAATAGTTATTCTTTTTTTTTGGATTTAAGATTAATTGATTCTGGCATCCAAAGATCGGCACCATTTTGTTGATTAACTGATATGTGTACAAAACGAAAAACTGACTAGAATGTTAATGGTATATATTTTTGACAGAATGTCAAGGTTTAGTTTGCAATCTTTTTATTACCTATCCTTGATTTTCTTCGCAATTCATGATACTTTCTTTCTTTGTCGAAATATATGTTTTATGAAGACTGCAAGACAGGCAAGACAGGAATTTGCCAAAGTATTTAAATAATTATTCTTTTAGTAATTAGGGAAAGGGGATATCTCATGAATAAAGCCGCTTTTTACAAAATATTACTTCTCGGTACGATTTGTATCTGTGTTCTTGTTGGAGTCAAGAGCGCTTCTGCAGACTCTATCCGAGCAGATGTTAACGCGACGTATGTACCGGGGTTCAACAGATACTGTTTTCAAATAACCAATGACGACCAGAACGAGCCTGATCCAAAGTATCATACCGAGCACATTGCTTCGGTAACGGTAAAATTCATTTCCAGAGACGCAACGGCTGCCGATCATAGATTCAGGAACAATGTTACGGGACCAAACCTGTGGGACTCAAAAGTTACAATACGTGGTAAAGAGCAGCAAGTTGTCTGGACATATGGTGGATACTTTGGTGCAGGTAGTAAAACTAAATTTACCGTTGAAAAACCTGACGCAACAATCAAACCCGGAAACCGTTCCGATATTTTCAGTTTCATCATAAACGGAGAGATCACGGTAACAGATGTTGAGACAGGCTATCAGGAATCACCTGGTTTTTTCAGAAGCCACTCTAAAATATCTAACCCGTTTGGTGAAAAAATTTTAACCGATGACAATGACATAGACTTTTTGCGAGATAAAGACGGTGACGGAATTGCGGACATATATGATGACAATCCGGATAGTACCAAATGAAATTAAATAATTTCAGTAAAAACAAGCACCAGTAATCTCTTCTATTATCCGGACAATACAAAAATATTATCATTTCACGATTTCCTGCCTGTGATACAACAGTAAACAGGCAGGTTCAATTAAAGAAGTTGTTAAATCCTGATTAAGGATTACCTCCTCAATGTGTAAACAAAGAAACAATGCTGTTTTCTACTTTGTTACTATTGTAATAACTAAAAAAACTGTTGATAAATTTTGATCAGGGTTTCCTTAAGATGGATGTTCAGGTGGTTTTATCTGGATGACTTCCCAAAATATCTATTAGTAAGTGATAATCGTGTTATAAGCCTATCAGGGTTGGTGTAGCCACCTGAAATGCTTATATTCAAAATTCAGTTTTTTCCTGTTGTACAATGTTTTAATATTTGATATAAACACGTTAATAATACTGTGTTTAGCCGTGATTATTTCCTGATACTTGTAGGCATGAAGTAAATTCTTATCCATAAATATTATTGGGGGGGGGTAGCTGTGTATATGGTATCTACTAAAAAAACGGTTCAGTGCTCAAACATATTCTTACAAATAAGGGCCTTGGTAATGTTTGGATTAGGACAACCAGGGCTTTTTTTGCTTATATGTTCGAAGAGAAAAAAATAATAGGATATGTGGATGAGGACATGAACGTGGACAACCATTAAGGAGTAGTTTAAGGAGACCTTGACGCAGAAGATAGTTTATGCCGATTCTATGCGGCAAGGTTTTTTGCTTTAAATTTACAGACTAAAGATCCAGTCACCTAATGCAGGCTTACATTTTATTGAAGGAAAGGGATACAAAAAATGGCTCAAACTATAATGATAATAGATGATGACCAGGTATTTCATGACCTATATGCTGAAATGCTGGAAGATACTGATTATAGACTCCTTCATGCCTATGATGGAGATGAAGCGTTGTCAAAATTGGATGAGGAGAAACCTGATTTGTTTATTCTTGATTTACTGATGGATATGATGACTGGTGATACAGTCCTCTTATATTTAAAGAGTATGCCTGAATGTGAAAATATTCCAATTATTGTCATCAGCGGCCAGTCCAGACGAGGCTATAAGAACTTAAAGGATGTGGATCCAAACCTTACATTTCTAGACAAAACTGTTTCAAAAGAGAAACTGCTTCAGGAGATCAAAGCCAAGATAGGTTAGTAAACATTATTTTCCTGATTCAGATTCTTCTGCAAAAAATGTTTTTTTGTTATTAACTGGGTGTATAGGAATTTCAATTTTATAACACTTCGCTTCGCTCAGTGTGACGTCATCCTGAGTGCCCGCTCGTATCAGATCGGGAGCCAAAGGATAATCTTTTGTCGCGATTGCGACTTAACTGATTGTTTATAAGAAAACGATATCAAGCCCCTGTTAGTGTAACCGCTGATAGTGTAATTTGATTCCTATATAAAACATTCATGCAAAAGATATTTTTTGTTGTTTCCATATTTACTAACAGTTTCCTCAATATATCTCTGGCTTTTTCTGAAGAGGTTTCACCGGAAGAGGTACAAGATGAGATTCAGACAATCTCAATCCTGCCAAATAAGACAAATAAAATCCTGGAAGAGATAAAATGGCTCCAGGCAGAGGCCGTAATTACCATTGCGACAAAACATAAAACATTCATCAGTAAAGCTCCAGGTATAGCGACGGTAATAACCTCCAGGCAGATAAAACAGATGGGGTCCAGGACGTTGATAGATGTTTTGAAAATAGTACCCGGTTTCTCTATCTCTATGGACGAAACGGGCGAAAGCGAGATTGCCGTAAGAGGGGTTCTGGACGATGCTTCACAAAAGATTAATGTCTTAATAGATGGACACTCTATCAATGACGTCTGGAGGGGTGGAGCTATGTGGAATTTCAATGACCTTCCGGTTGAAAACATAAAAAAGATAGAGGTCATCAGGGGACCCGGTTCAGCCCTGTATGGACAAAACGCCTTCCTTGCCGTTGTCAACATTGTTACAAAAGACACTGAAGATATAGACGGTTTTCAGGTAACCACAAGCGGTGGGTCTTTCAGTACTCAAAATTATAACTTACTGTTCGGCAGGGAATACGGTGATCTGAAGGTTTCAGGATTTCTTGATTATTTCGATACTCAAGGTTTCAGCAAGAAGATCGAACAGGATATTCTCTTCCCGAATTCATTCTCAAAAAGTCCCGGACAATCACAGAACAGGAAGGAAAAGACAGACCTTAACCTGAAATTGTCATACAAAAACCTGGAAGCCAGGGTTAAGTATATGAAGAAAAGGAGAAAGGACTATATCGGTGTCAATAATGCTCTCAATGATGAATCTGTCCTGAGGGACACCTATATATTTTCTGAGCTTACTTATAAGTTATCACTTGGGGAGAGGTTGCATATAGCCCCCAAAGTGTATTATGACCAGTACAACTATGATCCTTTTTTTGAACAGAGGCCTGACGGGTTTGTAGACAGAGTTGGTCGTCTCCATCCTGATGGTATGAAAGGGAGGTTGCGGTTCAAGCAGAGGACTATTGGTTTTGATAATCAGGTTAACTATAAAGCGTTTGAAGGGAATGAACTGACATTTGGTTTCCAGTACGAATGGATTCACCAGGGTGATATACATTACGGGGCAAATTTTAATCCTGCAACATTTGCGCCGCTTCCATTAGTTACTGATTTCAGCGCTGACCTTCCTTTTACAAGAAGAGCAACAAGGCAGATATGGGCGCTTTATCTTCAGGATGAGTGGAACATTACAAAAGATATTGATTTGACTGTTGGAGTGAGACATGATCAGTTTACGAGGTTTGGAGGCACGACTAATCCAAGGGTGGGGTTGATATGGAGGTTTATTGAGGACGCGCACTTGAAGCTGTTGTTTGCCACTGCATTTAAGGCTCCCAGCTTTCAGGAGTTGTTTCTTATGAATAATAGTGTCAAAGTTGGTAACCCTGATCTTGACCCTGAGAAGATTAACACCTTTGAGGTTGGAGTGGGTTACAATGTTAACAGTTATTTAAGGGCCAGCATAAATTACTTTTTTAATCGAATAAGAGACAAGATTATCGTGGACACGGGTAATCCCAGGCAATTTCAAAACAGTGGAGGTGCCAGGATACAAGGGATAGAAGCGGAGCTGAAAGCAGATTTTGGAAAAGACAATTATATCTTTGCCAATTACACCTTTCAGGATGCAGAAGAGACGAGGAACAGGAACCGTTTACCGGATGTGCCGGTACATAGTGGTAATATTGGTATAAATATTGGATTCAGGAAATATATCAATGCTAACATGAATACATTTATCAGTGGGCCACGACCGAGAGAAGATGGAGATACCAGACGGGATATTCCCGGGCAAGCGCTGGTAAATTTAACGCTTATTGGAAAAAATATTGTAAACAATGTTGAAGTAAGGGGATCAGTATTTAATCTTTTTGACAAAAGTTATGATGATCCTGCACCAAAAAATACAGTTCCTACCGATTATCCCCAACAGGGTAGGTCATTTATTATTGAGCTACGATATGAGTTTTAGACTGTATATGATATCTAAAGCCCAGCAAACACGAAATGATGAAAAGTTTTAATAAATATCTACAACGTATCGCTGTCTGCTTGCTGTCTTGCGTCATATTGTTGATATCTACTTCAATATTTGCCAACAGTCCGTGTACAATCTACTTCTACAATCCGGAAACTAATATCAATAATTTTGCATCTCTCAAGGTCGAGTTTGACAAATATCTATCAAGCTATGGCTCTTTTCAGTTTCAACCATTCAGTGATAGTAAATCTTTTGAAAAATTTATAGCAGGAAGAGATGATGGTGTCTTTCTCATGTCCAGTTGGCACTTTTGTCAACTAAAAAGAAAATTTCCCATAGATATACAAGCCAGGCTTGTTGGCATTTCAAAGGGGAAGTCAACTCATGAAAAAATCTTAACTTCAAACAATAATATTATAAATATTGATTTATTGAAGGGTAAGACTGTTGCTTCTTCAAGCAATGAGGATTACACAAAAAATATTCTTATCCAAATGCTGGGAGAAGAAAAAAGAGATATCATTGATTCAATAGAGATATTAACCGTACCTAAGGATATTGATGCTTTGATGGCTGTTGGTTATGGAATGGCTGACTCTGCACTAACGACGGAGAGCAGCCTGGCTAAGCTGGCGGCAATTAATCCCAAACAATGTGACTTTCTGAGAACGTTGGCAAGAAGCAAGGAAATATTACTTCCAATAGTAGCGGTTCCGGAACAATCTGATGAAAATATTGAGTTGTTGTTAACAATTATTGAAAAGATGGAAGCGGTACTGGATGGTAAAAAGAAATTAAGAATGCTTGGAATGGACGGGTGGAAAAGATTGGGAAAATTAGAAAGGAAATATCTGGGAGAATGATGAACGGATCTTTCAAAAAAATAGCAAACGGATTGAGAACAAATATTCTTTGTAAAAGGGGGATATATTGTTCCGTATTGCTAATGCTTTTTATTTATACATTCTTGCCATTTTTCGTGTCAAATACTCTGCATGCCAGGGAAGGTAAGGGCATTATAATCCTTAACTCTGACATGTCTATCTACAAATACTCTCTGGCACAATCAGAACTAAAATCAAAAATAACTAATCTGAAAGGTGAAATTGACCTGGGTAGTAAGTGGATAGATGAAAAAAAAATAAAGAAAACGATCTTTGAAATAAACCCTGATGTAATCTATTGTATCGGATCGAAGGCCTATCAGATGGCTTACAAACTTGCAGGAGAAAAGAATATAGTTTTTTCTCTGGTGATTAACTGGCGTCGCCATCCCATAAATAAGTCAACTTACGGTGTTTCAAATGAACTTCTTCAAGGTATACAGTTGATGATGTACCGTTACTTCTTTCAAGATCTAAGCAAAATAGGGATATTGTATAGCGACACATATAATAAGGAATGGTTTGATGATGCCGTTGAGAGTGCAAAAGATGTAGGGATAAGTATTATTGGTAAATCTATCAGCAAACCTGAAAAAATTAATTCGGCTTTGAATAAATTATTACCGAAAGTAGATGCGCTCTGGTTAATTCCTGATCCAATTGTAATTAGCGATATAGAATCAGTAAATAAACTATTTATACAATGCCAGGCTGCTGGGAAGCCAATTTACACTTATGAAAAAGCCTTTGCCGATCTGGGCGCTACTCTAATTATGTCTGCTGATATTACTACTACGATCAGACAATCTGCTGGAATGGTTTCCAGTATAATAGAAGGTAGGAAAATTGAAGAAAAGGTACAAAATCCAGCCGGTTCTTATATTATTTTAAATATGAAAAAGGTAGAAGAGTACGGATTAAACTTAAATATAGACGCTTTAGATTCGGTAAATGAAATTGTTAGATAACTTCATGTTTTTCCGTTAATAAATATATGAAAGATAAATATCGTATAAAAAAAAGTATTCGTTTGAAACTCATTTCAACTATGATAGGTCTCATTATTGGCCTGCTTTTGATGCTGAGTTACATCCATCTTTCAACTGAAAAAAGGACTTTGTCCAGAGAGTTGGATACTCTTACTACCCTGATGAGAGAAAAGCTTATTGAAAGGGGAAAAATGCTTTCTGATAGTCTGGCTCGTCATACTGAGAATGGTATTGCGTCCTTCAATCTTTCTAATGTAACAGAAATAATAACTAAAGCGGTTAGCGAAGATAAAGAGCTTAGTTATGCCATATTAATGGATTTTTCCCGTAAGGCTTATATTCATACCTCAAAACGGGAACTCCAGCAGGAAGAACTTGTGGATGAGGCGGCTTATTTCGCGGCCAGTCAGAAACAAGCAACTATTAACGAATATAAGAAGGACGGGAATACGTTCTTAGAGTTTGTAGTGCAGATTTATGCAGGTACAAATCCATGGGGAGTGCTCAGACTGGGTTTTTCGCTGGAATCCCTTAATCAAGAGATAGTAAATATGAAAAAAAAATTGTTGAAAGAGTCTAGAAGAATTGTTGTTTGGACTATCATGACGTCAGCCATTTTTATTTTAGTGGGTGGGATAATAGTGTTTATAATATCAAGCAGGCTGTCAAAGCCACTCATAAGTTTGACGAAATCAGTTCGTGAATTATCCAGTGAGAACTTCAGCTTTTCGGAGAAAATTCTGGTTAAATCAGAGGATGAGGTAGGGGTTCTTGCCGGTGCATTTGTTGAGATGTCAAAAAGGCTGGAATGGTCGTACAAGAAATTAGAGGATTACAGCAGGACACTGGAGCAAAAAGTAGAAGAAAGAACAATTGAGTTAAGAGAAGCAAATACAAAACTTCAAGAGCAGGATAAAGTAAGAACAGATTTCCTGTCTACGGTGTCTCATGAAATAAGAACACCGCTTACTTTGGTTTTAGGTTTTGTAAGGATAATAAACACGAAACTTGAAAATGTAATTTTTCCTCTTATAAATACTGATGATATAAAGGCTGATAAAGCAGTAAACCAGATAAAAAAGAACGTAAATATTATAAAGTTAGAGGGTGATCGGCTGACAAACCTTATTAATGATATACTTGATATATCAAAAATGGAGGCGGGAAAAGTCGATTGGCATATGGAAACCCTCTCAGTTGATAAGATAATCCGCTCTGCATTGGAAGTTACAAATAGTTTCGTAGAAATGTATCAACTTGAAATAGTTGAAGAAATTGAAAGCGGACTACCTGAGGTTGTAGGTGATAATGATAAGCTGAAGCAAGTTGTGATTAATCTAATTTCCAACGCAGTAAAGTTCACAAAAGAAGGGCCTATAATATGTAGAGTAAGAAAGATGAATAACGAGGTAATGATTAGTATAATAGATAGAGGAATAGGTATTGCTAAAGCTGATCAGGAGAGAATATTTGAAAAATTTGGTCAAGTTAGGAATAAAGTTAAAGACCAGCCAAAAGGGACGGGGCTTGGGCTTGCAATTTGCGAGGAGATTGTAGAACATCATGGTGGTAGGATATGGGTAGAAAGTGAGGAAGGCAAAGGAAGTACCTTCAAATTTACTCTTCCATGTGTTTAGAGTATAGAATATAGCATTAGGAATTCGTTAGAATTAGTTTGATTTTTGATTAAAATATAGTAAATTAATGCTGGACCTATTTGGTGATACAAGGACAAAATGTCAAGAAAAATATTGATAGTAGATGATGAAGAAAATTTGAGGATGCTTCTGAAAGAGTCCCTTGAGGAATTTGAGGATAAAGGGGTTGAGTTGCTTGTTGCGGAAAATGGAAGTGTTGCTATTGATGTGATTAATAGAGAGGAGCCGGAACTTGTTATCCTTGATGTGATGATGCCGGGAATAGATGGGTTCAGTGTTTGTAATACCATTAAAAATGAACTTGGGCTCAAAGATGTTTACGTCCTGATGCTATCTGCAGATGGTCAGGAGGTTAATAAGCAGAGGGGTAAGGATGCTGGCAGTGACGGTTTTATGACAAAACCCTTCGACCCTTATGATATTGCTAATAAAGTTAGTGAAATTATAGGTATAGATTTATAACTTTCTTCATAGAAAACCAATAAAATTCCAGGTGTTCTAAATTATGTTCAACAAAACCACTACTTTTGTACTGTTTACCATCTACATCTTAAACTTAACCATAGCGTTCTCTGACGAGGTTTCTATACCTGCAAAAAAATCAGAAGAAGCGATTCGGGAAGAGATCAGGTGGCTCCAGGCAGAATCCATCATAACCATTGCGACAAGGCATGAGACGTCAATCGATAAGGCCCCAAGTGTTGCTACCGTGATAACTGCGAGGCAAATAAAACAGATGGGATTCCGGACATTGGCGGATATTCTGAAAATAGTGCCTGGATATGATGTTTCTATGGATGAGAATGGGACGAGAAATATTGCTGTAAGAGGCGGTACTTTTCGTAACTCGGAACGGGTGAGAGTGCTTATAGACGGGCATCCTGTTAATGATCCGTACTGGGGCGGGGCAATGAATAATTTTTATGACATGATAGTAGAAAATATTAAGAGAATAGAGGTTGTTCGAGGGCCTGGTTCCGCCTTGTTTGGAAAGAACGCGTTTTTTGGAGTTATTAATATCGTGACCAAGGATACAGAAGATATTGATGGTTTTCAATGGACAGGCAGTGGAGGAAGTTTTGATACACAGAATTATAATATGCTATTCGCGAAGGAGTATGATGATATAAAGATTTCAGGATTCTTTGACTGGATTGACACAGAAGGTTTCAGCAGAAAGGTTGAACAAGATAATTTTTCTCCACCATCCCTTTCTATGAGCCCGGGAAGATCTCAAAATGAGAGAGAAAAAACAGACCTGAATCTGAAACTGTCATACAAAAACCTGGAGATCAAGGCAAAATACATGAAGAGGAGGAGAGAAGGTTATATAGGAATAAGTGGTTCACTTACTGATGAAAGTGATCTCAAAGATACTTACTGGTTTGCAGAACTTATTTACAAGAACTTATCTCTTACTGATAAACTAAACATGACACCAAAGGTATATTATGACCGGTATGATTTTGATTATTTTCATGAATCACGTCCGCAGGGTTTCCAGGCTGCAACACCGGTTCCTGGTTTTTTCATACCATATCCTAATGGTATATCTGGGCTTACAGCATTGACGTTAAATACCCTTGGATTTGAAGATCAGTTTGATTATGATCTATTTGACGGCAATAGATTAACGTTCGGTTTCCAATATGAATGGCTGCATCAACATAATGCAAGATCCGCCGCATTTAATGTTGATGTCACAAATAATTTTTTTCCCATTTCTCCAGTCCGTGACTTTTCCAGAAATGCTCCTTTTATAAGAGATAAGGCTACAAGACAAATATGGTCTCTGTACGCGCAGGATGAGTGGAATATTACGGATAATATTGACCTGACAGTTGGTGTGAGGTATGACCATTTTACTCGGTTTGAAGGCACAACTAATCCAAGAGTTGGTCTTGTATGGCGGTTTATGGATGACGCTTATATGAAACTCCTTTTTGCTACTGCATTCAGGGCTCCTAATTTCAGGGAAATGTTTCTTCAAAACAATCCTCTGATTCTGGGAAACAGTAATCTCGACCCTGAGAAGATAAATACATACGAATTCCAGGTGGGTTATAATTTTACGAAACACATCAGTGGTAGCATGAACTTTTTTTTTAACCGGACCAGAGATTTAATCGTATTGGTGCCTGAGCCTGGGACAGGGGCAGCTTTAAAGTATCAAAACAGCTCCGGGACCAGGATAATGGGTTCTGAGGTGGAAGTGAGAGCAGGCTTTGGTGGTGATAATTATGCCTATGCCAATTATACCTATCAAGACGCGGAGGATACAAGGGATAGAGATAGAGTGCTTCTTATTCCTCAGCATAAAGCAAATTTTGGTGTTAATATTGGAGTTACGAAATATGTTAATGCCAATCTGCACAGCTTCGTTAGTGGTAGAAGACCGCGAGAAATTAGTAGTACCAGAAAAGATATGCCTTCATATGCCCTTGTGAATTGCGCGCTCATTGGAAAAAATTTCATGGACAATTTTGAGGTCAGGGGTTCAGTGCAAAATCTTTTTGACAAGGATTATGACGACCCTTCAGGCTCAGTTCCTTCAAATCATCCTCAGCAGGGAAGATCGTTTATGGTTGAATTGAGATTTGAATTTTAGATTTCTTGTTTATGAATTATAAATAAGCTATAGTCGCATAAAAAATATTTGGCATGCTCCAGCCAGTGGATAGTTTTTTCGGTATTATATGACTTGCTAAAGATGTGCTATTGTAATCCTGCAGACCATTAAGTCGCAAAACCAGGTGTTGCTTATGAAATACCCCCTAGGCAAAGAGCGAATCAAGTTTTTGGTGAAGATCATTAAGTGGGCGTCCTGGAACACTCTATTCAAACGCCCCTATTGTACCAATCGCAATTCCATTGAGATTGAGGTTACAACTGCCTGCAATCTCCTCTGTATTGATTGCAATCGATCGTGTCGTCAGGCTCCTTCTCTGGAAGGCATGTCGGTGGAACAGGTTAGAACATTCATTTCCGAAACTGTAGCTCTGAAAAAGAAATGGAAATGGGTTAACCTTTTAGGCGGTGAACCTACCCTCCACCCAGATCTGATAGAGATATGTCAAATTTTGTTAGACTATAAGCATTCCTACTCTCCAACGACAAAAATCTGTCTTTTTACAAACGGATTTAAAAAAATGGTTAAGGACACTCTGGATAAGATTCCTGATGAGATTATCATTCGCAATACCCAAAAGCGTAATATTGTGCATGATTATCACTTTTGCTACAACATTGCTCCCAATGACCTGAAACACTTTCAGAAGAATAAACCAGATTATGCTCGTGGATGTTGGATTACTGAAAATTGTGGATTAGGCATGTCTCGTTATGGTTACTATCCCTGCGGTCCAGGCGCAAGCGCCGACCGTATATTCGGGTGGGACATTGGTATCAAAAAGATCTCTGGTGTCACCGCAAAAGCCACAATGAAACAACGTGAAATACTATGTCAATATTGTGGACTCTACTTGTACTCTTTCCCATTCATGAAGGATAAACTTCTTGCAGAATTCAAGGAGGGAAAAAGGAGTGGTAAGGAAGTGATGTCAGACTCGTGGAAATCGGCTTACAGATCTTACAACCAGACCAAACCTGATCTAGGCACATATTAACAAAATGAGAATTTAATAACTATAACTTTGAATATTATATTTGTTTAGTTAGATGAAAATTACCATAATTACGCTTGGTACACGGGGAGATGTTCAGCCTTATATTGCGCTTGCTTTGGGTTTAAAAAAGAGTGGTTACGATGTAACTATCGCAGTTCCAACTAACTTCAAGAGCTTTGTGGCATCCTACGGTTTGAAATACTACCTTTTACAGGTTGATTATAACGATTTTTTAAATTCAACAGAAATAAAAAGTGTAATGGCAGGAAGTAAACTTGGAGCAGTCAAATATGCAAGAAGAGAAGCCCCGAAGCTATTAAAACGGTTTTTAGATTTTAGCTATAAGGCGATTGTTGAAACAGATGCAGAGGCAATTATATATCGTCCCATTACCATAGGTTGTTATCACACATCTGAAAAATTAAATATACCATGTTTTATAAGTACACTGGCGCCAATATTAACGCCAAATAAAAGATTCGCCTATCTGTATTTACCATGGCACAATCTTGGTGGTATTTTCAATAAGTTAAGTTATTCATTCATTAACATCGCTCCGCTTTTTTATCAATGTATTATAAATAAGTGGCGCAAAGAAGTTCTTGGCCTTCCGCCAAAATGGGCCTATACAAATTATCTGTGGTTAAATCACAAGCGTATTCCAATTTTATATTGTTACAGCAGGCATGTAGTACCATTTACAGACGAATGGGGAAAAGAAGATCATGTTACAGGATATTGGTTTCTGGATTCAGAAACTGATTTTACTCCATCGAAAGAGTTAATTAGTTTCTTGGGGAAAGGTAACCCACCAATATATATAGGGTTTGGAAGCATGACGACAAAAGACCCTGGCCACATAACAAAGATAATATTAGAAGCGTTAAACAGGACCGGACAGAGGGCAATAATGTTTTCGGGTTGTGGTGGATTAAAAAAAACCAATTCACCTGAGAATGTATTTTATATTGAACCTATCCCTCATGATTGGCTATTCCCAAAAGTTTCAGCAGTAATTCAACATGGTGGAGCAGGCACAACTGCACAAAGTTTAAAGGCAGGAAAACCAACATTGATTTGCCCATTCATAGCAGATCAGCCATTCTGGGGGAATATTGCATCAGAACTGGGAGTTGGGCCAAAACCAATTCCAATTGGAAAACTAAATGCTGACAATCTTTCTAGTGCAATTAATCAACTTGTATCTAACGAAAAAATGAGGCGAAAAGCTGAAGAAACTGGCAAACGAATTGAAAATGAGGATGGAGTTAACAATGCGATACGAATCATAAATTCCTGTTTATCAAAATGAGTCATGATACAGGATCGAAAACTTAGTAACTATAACTTTGGATTTTACATTTATTTAGGTGAAAATTACCATAATTACACTTGGCACACGCGGAGATGTCCAGCCTTATATTCCACTTGCTTTGGGATTAAAAAAATCTGGCTATGACGTCACTCTTGCTATCCCAATTAACTTCAAAAGTTTAGTTGCATCCTATGGTTTAAATTACTATCCGGTCAATGTTGATTACAACGATTTTTTAAATTCAACAGAGATAAAAAAGGTAAACGCAGGAAGTAAACTTGAAGCAATCAAATATGCAAGAAGTAAAGTTCCAGATTTATTAAAGCGGTTTTTGGATTTTAGCTACCATGCGATTGTTGAAACAGATGCAGAGGCAATTATCTATCGACCCAATACCATAGGTTGTTATCACACGGCAGAAAAATTAAATATACCATGTTTTATAAGTACACCGGCTCCAGTATTAACGCCAAATAAAAGATTCGCTTATCCCTATTTGCAGTGGTACAATTTGGGCGGTCTTCTCAATAAATTAAGTTATTCACTTATAAACATCGCCCCGCTTTTCTATCAACGAATTATAAATAAGTGGCGTAAAGAAGTTCTTGACCTTCCACCAAAATGGACCTATACAAATTATCTGTGGTTAAATAACAAACGCATTCCAATTTTATATTGTTACAGCAGACATGTAGTACCCTTTACAGACGAATGGGGAAAAGAAGACCATGTTACAGGATATTGGTTTCTGGATTCAGAAACTGATTTTACTCCATCGAAAGAATTAATTGATTTCTTGGGTAAAGAAAACCCGCCCGTATATATAGGGTTTGGAAGCATGGTTGCAAAAGACCCTGGCCAGATAACAAAGATAATATTGGAAGCATTAGGCAGGGCTGGACAGAGAGCAATAATTGCTTCGGGTTGGGGTGGATTAATAAACATCGATTCACCTGAGAATGTTTTTTATATTGAATCTATTCCTCATGATTGGTTATTTTCAAAGGTCTCAGCAGTGATTCAACACGGTGGTCCTGGAACAACTGCACAAAGCCTAAAGGCTGGAAAACCGACATTCATTTGTCCATTTACAAGTGACCAGCCATTTTGGGGCAACATTGCATCAGAACTGGGTGTTGGACCAAAACCGATTCCAAATTGGAAACTAAATGCTGACAATCTTTCTAACGCAATTAATCAACTTTTATCCAGCGAAAAAATGAGACGAAAAGCTGAAGAAATTGGTAAACGCATTAGCAATGAGGACGGAGTTGGAAATGCAATAAAAATTATAAATTCTCATTTATCTAAATAATGTTTTTGGTTTTATTGTTATACCACAAGGTGTTTAGCCTTACAAAATGATTATTATTTATGAAAGGCATAATTTACATATTTCATTGTAACTATTCAGCGGGCTAGTCAAGGTTCACACAAAATTGTTGGCATTGGCCTCATAAACGAGGCAACTACAATATTATTCGCATAGCGTTTGATTCAGTTTGTTAAATTTTCTGAATTCATCATTTGTCTATTGTGAACTGTCATGGTTTTTTCAAGTTCTTCAAATTTTGTTACGGATTGAGGTTTTTCTATTGATAATAACTGAAGATTGCGCGCATGAAATACCATTTTCGGGCTGATATAGGACTTATTGGAGACAACAATAGTTTTAACTAAAGCATATGCCATCAATTTTCCATTCCTGAGGAAACGATGTTCAAAGTAAAACCATTTTTTGTCCCAATATATTATTTGAGAGGTGACTTCAAACTTCTGGAATCTCTTTAGCGGTCTTTTATAACTTATATGCTGTGTGCCAATAGCTGAACTCCATCCGTTTTTTAGTAATAGAAAAAAATGTCCGGTCCGTCTCATTAAATCAAGACGGCTTGCCTCCATAAATGTTAAGTATCTTGCCTGATTTACAAGAGCGTATTCGCATTCGGTTGGCCAGATCCTGAAACCCATAGATATTGAATTATTTACAATTTTTTCTGAAGAATTAATTGGTTCCCTGAAACAGGACCTAATGAAAGTTACCAGTAATCTTAACCAGACTAACATAATTTTATTTGTCTCTTTTTTTTATTAAATTTAAAGCGGAAACTATCAAAAAAATGTAGTAGCATCCGGTTAGGTTTTTGCGGATACCGCTTTTGTCATACCAGAATTCTTTTATCGTGTATCCCGGTGGTTCATTCAATTTGGATTCCCGCTTAAAGCATATGGGAATGGCAGTTTTGGAGAATTAATTTGTTATACGCAAAAATCTAACTGGATGCTACTGAAAAATAGATAACTATTTTTTGTAATAAAATAACAAAAAATGTTATAGCTTCATAACAAATAAAAAAATAATAAAAAGTTGGAAATTAATATAAAATAGCAACCTTGTGCCTGACAAAGACTTATGTGTATGTGTGATTTTTTCATTATAATGGTATTGTATTTGTGGATTAACAAGGCCAAATCGATAAGTAAACATTTAAGTAACAAGTGTTGAATAACAAGAAGTTATTATATCAATATGCAGAATACAGTATATTTAAAGAAAGAGAGAGGGAAATAATGGAAAAATATTTATCGCTACAGAAAATTAAAAGTAACACATTTATCATTGGCTTACTTGCATTTCTTATACTTTTTACAATAGGTATTCATAAACTAAAACCAAAAGTTAATAGTGACAAAACCACTATTAATATCAAACTATTAAACAGCTTTTTTTTCAACACTGCTTATGCTAGTCATTCGGCAGGGGAGGATTTAGTAAATACAGATAAGAAGGCTTTAACTTTCAAAGACAGGCAGGAGCAGGCAGGCAGGGAATTACTGGCAGAATTAGTAAAAAATGAAGAAATTACTAAAGAGAGATTATTCGAGGGAAATTTATTTGAAAAGTATCGAAACTGTGATGGATTAACGCTGGGAGAATTAGTGAAGCAGGGAGCGGCACCAAGCAAATTGCTTAAAATAGCGATTATGGTTTCCGATCATGTTAAGGGCTTTAATGCCATTGTACGTCCGCATTATCGAGTACAACCACCATCCAATATTGAAACAGTAGGGTTCATCGAAGATAATACTCATCAACATGAATATGATCACTCGTTGCTTGGCCCTTTTGGACGCTCGTTACCCAGAATAACACTAAAGACAAATGAAACCGTAAAGACAAGTGAAACAGCAATGACAATGGAAGAGAAAGCTCTTAAAACTGCACATGATATGGAAAGCAACACTCGTCGACAGAATGAAACTCCTTCATCAGAGGTGTCTTTTAAAGGAGTTCCTTTCCTGTTAAAGGATCTTGGGGTTGAGATGAGAGGAACACCTCTTGCGATGGGTAGCAGGGCCTTCAAAGATTATGTTTCGGAAAAGGACTCTGAGATTGTTAAACGTTTTAAGAAAGCTGGTCTTGTTATTTTTGGTAAAACCAGTACACCGGAATTTGGTATTATGGGTGTGACGGAGCCTAAGGTGTGGGGTGTGACAACAAACCCATGGAATACCGGGTATTCTCCCGGTGGTTCATCCGGAGGATCTGCGGTTGCAGTGGCCGCGGGAATTGTTCCGGTCGCTCACGCTTCCGATGGAGGAGGATCTATCAGGATTCCAGCATCCTGTACGGGATTATTTGGACTAAAACTCAGTCGTGATAGAACTCCGAATGGGAGTTTTGTTACTGTTCAACATGTAATAAGTCGCAGTGTCAGGGATTCAGCCGCGATGTTGGATCTGTTGCAAGGATATGGTGGCGACTTCCACACCCCTACTGAAAACCCGATTGATCCTCCGAAACACCCTTACCTGGAAGATGTTTATGACGGGAAAGATGCAATATATAACAAGACCAAGAATAAAGATTACAAGATTGCGTATTCGATATTTGACACCAATCCATTGACAGGAGAGGAGACACCAAAGGATTACCTGGACGCAGTAAATAACGTGGTTACTCTCCTGAAAGAACTGGGATATAAAGTTGAAGAAGTAGAGCCTCCTATCAACTTTAATGAACTTGTTGAGCCCGCATTTAAAGGGCTCTGTGCCAAAACATTTGAACACATTTCCAAGATTACGCGTAAACAAGACCTTGAGTTGTATACCAGATTTCTGGCAAAGTTGGGTGAGTCGGTTTCTATGAATAGGGAAGGAATACCGCAGCCTGATCCGTTGTTTACTAACATAATTCAGAAAGTACAAAAGTTTTATAATGAGAATGAGATTGATTTCTATATGATGCCCACCTTGGGAAGGATGCCTTTTACTATTGGAGAAACAGCTCTCAGCCCTGATATGGAGAGTATGATCGATGGAGTAGTTAATAATCGGCAAGATCAAATAGTGAAGGCGCTTCGTAAAATCAAGAAACAGGATTCCGGGTTTCTGGAAAAGTTGGATAAGCGGATAATTGGTGGATCTCCACCCTGGAACAAATTTGTCCTTGATAACAATTTGATGTTGCCAGAGGTGAAGAGGGTAATGTCAGCCTCGCCTTGGGCCGGGCTGGCCAACCTGACAGGTTATCCCGCGATGTCAATTCCCCTGCACTGGGCGGAGAATGGTCTTCCTGTGGGAATACAATTTATGGCGGCCTATGGTAAAGAAAATCTGCTTTTCAGGCTGGCAGGGCAGTTGGAAGAAGTATTTCCATGGTTTGATCAGGTCCCCAATGTTTCCAGATATACGATGTTTTTAGATAAATAGAGCTGGTTTGTCCTGCTATTTACAAGATTCACAACCTGGCATAATCAGTATATGATCTCCTCACAGATTTGCATATTATTGGTATTCGGCATTGAAAAAGAGTTGCGTTCTTGATGTGTCCAAAAAGAGCAGAGACTTTTACAAAGAGTATGATCCAAATGCAAAAACATGACAGTTTCTTTTTCTGATTTAAAAATGACGTATCTGGGATGGTCTGGATTCAGATTTTCATGCTCAGATGGACCACAGATTTTCGTTGATCCGCCTGATACAACAGGAATTGACAACGAGCGGGAGGCATGGTTTTTGCTATCGCATGGTCACTCTGAACATGTAGCAGGTACAGCAAATTATCTTACTGACTTATCCAGGGTTGCTCCGGTTACCGTATTAGCTTCACCCACAATATGTCGTTATCTGGAACGCAGACATGGCCGTAAGGGTGATCGGTTTATCTCTTCTCTTCCGGGTGATGTAAAGACCCTGCCTGGCTTGAGGATAGACGTGTTCAGTTGGCAGCATATGCCGCTTTTACCTTCCGGTTTCAAATCGAGAATACGATATTTGTTTCGTCTGGTACAACGCCTGGATTTTACCCTAAAGGTTTTAAGAAGTGGTCTTAAACTGATCAAGGTTGGCCCAATGCTCGGTTTCCGTCTTATACCGAAAAGTGGGCCTCGATTGCTGCTCTATTCAGAGGGACTGCACAAGTATGCCGACAGAATGGAGATAAAAGAGACAGGTCAATTATTAAGCGCTGAGCTCATTCTGTTTGCAGTCAGACCTGAAGACGTTCAAGTTATTCCGGACCTGTTATCAACTCTCGGGAGTTCTGTTGCTGTGCCCTACGAAGCGCATAAATATTGGAGAAGGGGGTTTGGACTGCCTGTTGTTGATCATACAGACGTTGTTATTCAACTGAAACATTGTGGATTTAACGCTCTGGAAGTGGTTGATGGAGAAACTGTCATTCTATCTAAAGTATGCTGAATTTCTTATACAAGAAAGATGTTAATAGAGAAGAACTTTTACATTAGGAGGAAATTGAAATGGCACGGTTAATAATTGGACACACTACAAACGATTCAGTACGTATTTGGGTGCGAGGTAAGGATAGATATCCTGTTGCTTTTATTACCGTAAATGGTTCAGGAAATTATATGGAAACCAGATCAATAGAGTTAGAAGAGAGACATGGTTATACTGGAGTAGTAGTATTTGGAGATTTGAAGGACAATGAGGAATATCAATGTGAGGTTAAATTTGGAGTTACAGTCAAAGATATAGAAAAGCCTGATCATCTGGTTGACTTTGGTCATTGTTCAGGACGTTTTAGAACATTTCCCAAAGAAGAATCAGCGACAACAACATTTCTTTTAGCCAGTTGTAACCTTCATACTTTTGGGTGGTTTATCTCTCCTGATCCTGCTTATCAGAGATTAATTGATTTGGTAAAAACAGAAAACGTCGATTTTATGATTCATTGTGGTGATCAGATCTACTATGATGTCGGTTTTGGTCTTGGCCGGTCTGCGCCAGATATAGAGGAGTATAGAGAAAAATACATTGATGCATGGGGAGACAGCAGACCGACAAGAAAACTCCTCACAATGCTCCCTCATTACATGATGTTAGACGATCATGAAATGGTAAACGATTTCAGCAATGATATGGATTCGTCCAGATATGGTGCAACAACCTGGGAGATCAAAGCTAAAAGCCTGCAAGTCTATAGAGAGTTTCAGCATATACATAATCCACAGACCTATGGTACTCAAGCACTTTATTACAATTTTTCACATTCTCATGTGAGATTTTTTGCTCTCGATTGTCGTACGGAAAGGTTTTCTGATATGTGTTCAGGGCAAAACAGGATGATACTGGACAATCAGATGGAACATCTCAAAGAGTGGTTAAGTGCGGATGAGAACAGACAGAAAGTCAAATTCATCATTTCAAGTGTACCTTTTGTAGGTGAGGTAATTAATAATAATGACAAATGGTGCGGTGTGCCATTTAGAAAACAACGTGAAGAAGTCATGGAATTCTTACTGGATGAGCAAATATCCGGTGTAACGTTTTTAACGGGTGACATGCATTGTTCGTATCATGGCGCCCTTACAATAACCGATATTAATGACCCTGAAAAAGAGATCGTTGTACACGAATTAATGTCCAGTCCTGTGAATCAGTTTGATAAAAGAAATTTTGGAAATTTTGATACAGCAAAAAAACAAATTTCAGAAACAGGAACGTTTGAATATGCTTCTATTATTGATCAAAATGAATTCTATGGGGAGCATTCTAATGCGATGCTTATTAAGGTTGATGACCGTAATATAACGTATGAAATATTTCGAACCAAAAAAGACAGAAGGAACGAAAGACTGGAT